>JAYTIA010000355.1:0-4697 GCA_043732145.1 Saprospiraceae bacterium | reverse complement strand
GCTATTTTTTCGCGCCAAAGATATTGGGGTGAACCGGTGCCGGTGTATTGGGATAACGGTGTGCCGTATTTAATTGATGAAAAAGATTTGCCGTTGGTGTTGCCGGCAGTAGATAAATATTTGCCAACAGATAATGGTGAACCGCCGCTTGGTCGCGCTACAAATTGGAAGTACATTAAAAGCGATGAGCAATTAGCTTTGAGAAATGAGCTTCCAGATAGTAGTGTCTCAAAGCTCAAAGCTCAAAGCTCAAAGCCAACTGCATACGATTATGAACTGTCGACGATGCCGGGTTGGGCAGGTTCTTCGTTTTATTTCTATCGTTATATGGATGCGCACAACGATAAAGAACTGGCAAACAAAGAAGCCATTGACTATTGGCAAAATGTAGATTTGTATTTAGGCGGAACAGAACACGCGGTCGGACATTTATTGTACAGTCGTTTTTGGAATCATTTTTTATATGACATAGGCTTAGTACCGCACCGCGAATACGCGCAAAAACTTTTGAATCAAGGCATGATTCAGGGTAGAAGTTTGTTTTTGCATTTGAAAAACGGACGTAGTTTTCACGTTTTAATCGACTTGGCTGATGATCACGATAGATTAACTTTTGAAAAATGCGCCACTTATTTTACGCAAGATAATCGTTTTGAAGGCATTGATATTGAAAATGATATTGAGTGGCAGATAGATTCAAACGGAAAAAAATATACGCAACTCACATCGGCAGTTGAAAAAATGTCGAAGTCAAAATACAATGTCGTTAATCCGGATGATGTTGTAAGTCAATACGGTGCCGACTGTTTCAGAATGTATGAGATGTTTTTAGGTCCGATTGATCAAGCGAAACCTTGGTCAACAACCGGCATCAGTGGCACTCAAAATTTTTTGCGTAAATTATGGTCATTGTTTTATGATCCGAATAACGGAAAGTATTTAGTCACCGACTCGGCACCGACACTTGATGAATTGCGCGTACTACACACCGGTATAAAGAGAATTACGGACGACATCGAACGTTTTTCGTTCAATACTTGCGTGTCATCGTTCATGGTTTGTGTAAATGGCTTAAAAGATTTGAAATGCCATAAACGCACCGTTCTTGACCCGTTAGTAACGATGCTTGCACCGTTTGCACCGTTTATCACCGAAGAATTGTGGGAAATACTTGGACATACGATAACCGTTTGCGATGCCGTTTATCCGATTTTTAATCCGGAATATTTAAAATCGGATGAAGTCGTGTATCCGATTTCGATTAACGGAAAACGAAGAGGTGAATTCGCTTTCGCTACCGACGCAGCGTTAAGCGACATTGAAATATCTGTTCGTGAAATGGAACTCGTGAAAAGATGGAGTGAAACCGGTATCAAAAAAGTAATTATTATTCCGGGCAAGATGATTAATGTAGTTGTGTAAAATTTTTAATTTATTTTTTGTAACTAAGGAATGAAAAAGAGATGTCCGATTAATTTCAGACATCTCTTTTTTTTATAAAAAACAAACATAATTATTACAATGTTTTCTTAATTTGCGCAATTATTTATAAATACGGAATAAAAAATTTCATACAATTAAAAATCAAATCATAAAATGCTTAACAGAAGAAAATTTCTTAAAAACACCGCAGCTCTGACGCTCGGCAGTTTGGCTTTGCCTAAATTAATGAACGCCGATATGTTTTCTGAAAGTGCTTACCACGTTAAGAAAGTCGGTTTACAATTATTCACTTTTTTTCCAAATTTCGATAAAGATGTTGCGGGTAATTTAAAAAAAATTGCAGAAATAGGTTACAAAGAAATAGAATCCTCTTTCAGTGTGAAAGGCGATTACTATGGCTTGAAAGCTAAAGAATTTGCAAAAATGGTGAATGATGCCGGTATGTCGTGGACTTCGCATCACGTTATGGGCGCGCCGTTCAAACCGCCTAAAGATATGGATATGAGCAAAATTCCGAAAATGCCAAAGATGAATACTTTAAAAGATGGTACGTCGATAATCATAGATAGTTTATCGGAAAGCGGGGTTAAATATTTAGTTTGTTCAAGTATTCCGATTACAACTGCAACGGAAGTAAATGAATCGGCAGAAATTTTAAATAAAGCGGGAGAAGCGATAAAAAAAACGAGTATGGTTTTTTGCTATCACAACCACGATAAAGAATTTGCGGATGTAGAAGGCATAAAACCTTACGACGTTTTCATGTCGCAGATCAGTGCTGATGTAATGAAATGCGAATTGGATTTGGCGTGGGTATCAAAAGCAGGTGTCAATCCTGTTGATTTGTTTACGAAATATCCTAAACGTTTTCCGCTCTGGCACGTGAAAGATTTTGACAAAGATTTCAAAAATTTGATGCCTGTCGGTTCGGGTGTTATTGATTTCAAAACTATTTTTTCGCACGCCAAACTCGCCGGATTAAAACATCCTTTCGTAGAACACGATATGCCCAAAGATGCAATTGCAAGTATTACTAGTAGTATAAATTATCTAAAACAAACGATTAAGTAAGTAATGAATGATGAATGATGAACCTAAAATAAATGCATTTATCATTCATCATTCATCACTTTTTCTTAAAAACTGCGTTTCATCTAAATTACATGAAGTATTTTTTTATAATTTTATGCTTAGTTCTCATTACATCCAATATTTCAGCACAAACAACCGTTGATGCTGCACTAAAAGCCAAAATTGATGCCGATGCTGCACAAGTTATTTCAAAAGTCATCACTTGGCGACGCGATTTTCACCAAAATCCGGAACTTTCGAACAGAGAAACGCGCACGTCTAAAATTGTTGCCGATCATTTAAAATCTTTGGGTCTGGAAGTCAGAACAGGTATTGCTAAAACCGGCGTTGTCGGTATTCTGCGCGGTGGAAAACCCGGCCCGACGATTGCTTTTCGTGCAGATATGGACGCACTGCCGGTCACGGAACGTGTTGATGTGCCGTTTAAATCTGTAGTTCGTACTACTTATAATAAAGTGGAAACGGGTGTGATGCACGCTTGCGGACACGACGGGCATACTGCGATTTTAATGGGTGCAGCGGAAGTTTTATCGAAAAATAAAAACGACTTGAGCGGTACTTTCGTTTTCATTTTTCAACCTGCAGAAGAAGGTTCGCCGATTGGTGAAGAAGGTGGTGCGCATCTTATGATTAAAGAAGGTGTTTTGGAAAATCCGAAATCGGAAGCAATTTTTGGTTTACATTTGATGTCGAATCTGTATGTCGGTACGCTTAATTACAAATCAGGCGGCACGATGGCAAGCAGCGATCGTTTTGAAATTACAGTTACTGGGAAACAATCGCATGGCGGTAATCCTTGGCTCGGCATTGATCCGATTGTAACGAGTGCGCATATTATTGTCGCGTTACAGACAATTGTGAGTCGCATGACACCACTCACACATACGCCGGCCGTGATTACTGTCGGCATGATTCAAGCCGGTAATCGCGAGAACCTTATTCCCGAAAAAGCAAAAATGTTGGGTACGATTCGTTGTTTAGATGCCAAAGTACAATTTCAAATTCATGAACAAATAAAACGTATTGCTACCGATATTGCACATTCACAAGGCGCAACTGCTGATGTTTTTATCGAAACAGGCAATCCTGTGACTTATAACGACCCGTCGTTGGTAAAAAAAATGTTACCTTCATTAGCAGAAGCAGTACCCGCTAAGGATTTGCACGAGGTTGAAGCAACGACAATTGCGGAAGATTTCGCGGCATACCAAAAAGTAATTCCGGGTTTTTTCTTTTTTCTCGGTGGCTTACCGCTCGATAAAAAAGTTGAGCAAGCACCACCACATCATACATCCGATTTTTTTGTAGATGAATCCGGTTTTATCTCCGGTGTAAAAGCGTTCTGCCATATTGCAGTGAATTATAAAACTCGATGATTAATAATTGGTGATTGGTTGATTGGCTATAAAAAAATTGAAAATATTTTTTAAGAATCTTTTTGAAAAACTGTTTTCAATGATTTGAAAATAAAAATGCGCAAAGAAAAATAAATTTCTTTGCGCATTTTTTTATAACCAATTAACCAATTAACAAATTAACCAATTAACAAATTAACCGATTAACAAATTAACCAATCAAATCTTTTTTTCGATGACATACAAATTTCTGTTGGGGGAATTACGTGCAATCATCTCCGCCAAAAAGCCGGTGACAAAAAGCATTGTGCCGAGAATCATAGTCGTTAAAGCAATATAAAAATACGGATTATTGGTGACGAGATTCGCCGGAATATTGTGTTCTAAATTGTATAATTTTGTAGCACCGACAATAAATGCAGAAATAAAACCTACCAAAAACATTAACAGACCAATTGTACCAAAAAAGTGCATCGGACGGCGACCAAACCTGCCGACAAATGTAATGGACATTAAATCGAGTAAACCGTTGATGAATCTATCCCAACCGAATTTTGTTACGCCGTATTGTCGCGCACGATGTTGCACAACTTTTTCGCCGATTTTTGTAAAGCCTGACCATTTGGCAAGTACAGGAATATATCGGTGCATTTCGCCATAAACTTCGATACTTTTTATCACATCAAGTTTATATGCTTTTAAACCGCAATTAAAATCATGAAGATTATTGATGCCGCTCAATTTACGCGTTGCCCAATTAAATATTTTTGTCGGAATAGTTTTACTCAATGGGTCAAATCGTTTTTG
>JAYTIA010000354.1:0-1707 GCA_043732145.1 Saprospiraceae bacterium | reverse complement strand
CTTTGAAAGAAAATCCGAAAATGATTATTTGCGGTGCTTCGGCGTATGCACGCGATTGGGATTATGCGCGTTTTCGCGCCATCGCAGACAAAGTCGGTGCGTTATTGCTTGCCGATATTGCGCATCCTGCCGGGTTAATTGCGGCGGGTTTACTCAATTCGCCGATGACGCATTGTCATATCGTGACTTCAACGACGCATAAAACTTTGCGCGGACCACGGAGCGGAATTATTATGATGGGTAAAAATTTTGAAAATCCGTTCGGCAAAACAACTGCGAAAGGTACTTTGATAAAAATGTCAACCATTTTAGACAGCGGTGTGTTTCCGGGTATGCAAGGCGGACCGCTTGAACACGTAATTGCGGCAAAAGCGATTGCCTTTCACGAATGTTTGCAACCGGAATTTAAAACTTACAGTCAACAAGTGATTCGCAACGCGCAAGTAATGGCAAATGCGTTGACGCAAAAAGGATATAATCTTATTTCCGGTGGTACAGACAATCATTTGATGCTCATTGATTTGACATCGAAAAACGTCACCGGAAAAGATGCCGAAAAAGCACTCGTGCAAGCCGATATCACGATTAATAAAAACATGGTGCCGTTCGATGTTTTACCGCCGAATGTTTCGTCTGGTATTCGTATCGGTACGCCGGCAATTACGACGCGCGGTTTCAAAGAAGAAGATTGTTTGCGCGTAGTGGACTGGATTGATGCCGTTATTCAAAATCATAATAATTCGGAAGTGATTGCGTCGGTGCGCGAAGATGTGAATCATTTTATGGAAAATTTTCCGTTGTATGAAATGGTAAAAATTTAGACGATGGACGATAGACAATGGACGATGGAAAAACAAATCGTAGGTTGTTTATCTTCTCATCTGAAAATAAAATCGGCGTGATGAATATGTTTTCGTCACGCCGATTAGTTTATAAAATCAATTTTGTTTTAAAAATCCATTGTATATTGTCCATTGTCCATCATCCAAATTTTTTTCCGGGAAAACTTCTACTTTTCGGTGAACATACCGTATTGAAAGGTTCTGAAGCTTTAGCGATACCGCTTTGGCAATTAGGCGGTACGTGGCAATGTACAAAAAATGAAATCGCATCTGTACGACTGTCCGATTTAGTAAATTATTTAGAAAAACAAGTATTACTAACGTCGGCATTGTCGCTTAAAATTGAACAACTCAAACAAGATGTTTTTGAAAACCAATTTTGGTTCGACTCAAACGTACCGGAAGGTTACGGCGCGGGCAGCAGCGGCGCACTCATCGCCGCTTTGTACGAAAATTATGTAACCGAAAAAACGCAAGACATAACACTACTAAAAAAACAACTCGGCATCATGGAAAGTTTTTTTCACGGCACGAGTTCAGGTTTTGATCCGTTGGTGAGTTACATCAAAAAACCGATTCATATTCATCGCGGCGGCGAAATGGAAATTTTAGAAAAAGAAAGAAAATCACCGCTTTCCATTTTTTTGATTGATACGCACCTGCCGCGCAAAACAGAAACCTTTGTCAATATTTTTTTAGAAAAATGCAAGGATGATTTTTTCTCGAAAGAAATAAATGAAACCCTCATTCCCGATTCGGATGCAGCTATCCGATTTTTTTTAGACGGCAAAAGTGACGCACTTTTCCACGCGCTTCATTTTATCAGTTGGTTTCAGTTTCGTATGTTTCGTGAATTTATTCCAAT
>JAYTIA010000353.1:0-1710 GCA_043732145.1 Saprospiraceae bacterium | reverse complement strand
GCATGGCGCTCAAAGTATAAATGTTTATTTTATTTTCTTCCGTCGATAAAAATCTGCGCAAGTATGAATGATAGTACATAAATATTGCCAATTTTTTTTTCGACCCAATTCAAAACATTTTTTTTCGGTAAATCAGTTGTAGCAATATAAATTTTTGTTCTTATCAGTGTTGATGAGAAAATATTAGAAGTTTGAAGTAATTTTGTAGGAGAAAAAAATTGGTAAAAATTATTATTAATTATTAATTTCAAATGAAATGCGACAGTTAAACAGTATCAAAAACATTTTAATTCTTGGTAGCGGTACGCTTGGTTTGCGTATCGGTTTGCGTTGTGCAATGGATGGTTACAATGTAAAAATGTACGACAGGACAGATGAAATCTTGGAAAAATCAAGAGCTATCCAACAAAAATTGCTCACTAGTTCGATCAAGAAAGGTGCGTTCAACGGAGATGCCGATGAAGTGATGGCACGTATCACTTCAACAACAGATCCGAAAGAAGCAGTTATAGGAGTAGATTTAGTAAGTGAATCTGTTACTGAAAATTTAGATTTAAAAATCGGTGTCTATAAATTATTCGCGCCACTTTTTCCTAAACACGCCATCATCACTACCAATACGTCTTACCTTTTGCCGTCGCAATTAGTGGAGGCTTCCGAAGCCGGTGAACGTTTCTGTGCTTTACATTTTCATGATGTTTTCACAATGAATGTCGTTGACGTGATGCCGCATCCGGAAACTGCGCCTTGGTTAACTTCTTTATTGATGGATTTCGGAAAAACGATTCATCAAATACCGGTTCATGTCGGGGTCGAAAATCATGGTTATATTTTTAATCAAATGCTACTCTCTTTAATTGGTGCTGCCGGCGATTTATTGTCCCGTAAAGTGGCAACGATTCAAGATATTGATAAATCGTGGATGGGTAATACAAAAATGGGCATGGGACCGTTCGGTATGTTGGATCAAATCGGATTAGAAACTGCTTGGCATATTACAAGTAGTCTCAGCGATAAAAAAAGTCAAAGGTTCGCCGCCATTCTCAAAGAAAAAGTTGATGCAGGTAAATTAGGAATAAAAACCGGTAGCGGTTTTTACGATTATCCGAATCCGGAATATTTGAATCCGGAATTCCTCGGAAAGTTAAAAATTGAAAGTTGAAAGTGACGCACCTATAATTTTCAACTTTCAACTTTCAACTTTCAACTGAAAAGACATCTCCCTTTCCAATTATTTACCGTAGCTTTTATCTGTGCTATGTTTTTTCCGCGAACAATTCCTGAAGGGATGTTTTTCGACGGACTTTTTTATGCCAACATCGCTCGCGATATGGTTTATGGGAGTGGTACGTTTTGGCATCCGCATTTTTTTGTTACTTTTTGGGGAGAACACATCGGCAATACCACAGATTTTTACGGGCATCCGAGTTTAGCGATGTGGTTGCTTTCTTGGTGGTACGTAGTTTTCGGCGATCATTGGTTTGTCGAAAAAGCATTTTGTATTTTTATTTGGTTAGCAACTGTCGTTCTCGTAAAAAAAATATATCATCAATCAGTTGTCAGCTATCAGCCATCAGCCTTCAGCTATCAGCCGTCAGCAGTTAGCAATCAGCAGACAACCGACAATTGTCAATTGTCAATTGTCAATTGTCAATTAACCTGGTGGTTCCCGGTTTTTATTTGGTATTGTATGCCTGTCGTGATGTGGTC
>JAYTIA010000352.1:0-1712 GCA_043732145.1 Saprospiraceae bacterium | reverse complement strand
CCGATGGATGAAGCATATGTAAAAGAATTGATGAGCGATTTATCAGACAATCAAGAAAAAATAAACCGGCACGGCAAACGTGCGGCAAGTATTGTTTCCGGCATGTTGGAACACTCGCGTGCAAGCACGGGCAAAAAAGAATTAACTGACATCAATAAACTTGCCGACGAATATTTCAGATTAAGTTATCACGGTTTACGCGCCAAGAATAAAGATTTTAATGCGGAAATGATTACGCATTTCGATACAACAATTCCAAAAATAGAAATCATTCCGCAAGATGTCGGGCGTGTTATTTTAAATCTAATAAATAATGCGTTTTATGCGGTAAATGAAAAACGAATTCTGGACAACGGACGACAGACGACAGACAACGGAAATAAAAATATAAATACCGAAATTTATTCGCCGACTGTCACCGTTTCAACTTTGAAAACAGACAACGCGATTGAAATTCGCGTGAAAGACAACGGCACGGGAATGCCGCACAGTGTACGCGAAAAAATTTTTCAACCGTTTTTCACTACTAAACCGACGGGACAAGGAACGGGTTTAGGTTTATCTTTAGCTTACGATATAATTACGAAAGGACACGGCGGAGAATTAAAAGTGGAAAGCACGGAAGGTATCGGGACAGAATTTACCATTTTATTTCACGAAAAATAAAAATACCGGTCGCTCAAATAATTGATTAATAAAAGAGTAATTTTGCGGTTCATTTTAAACCGGCTGACGGCTGATAGCTACTTAAATTATGAATTTCCAAATCAACGTTTATTTGCGTTTCGCGCTCATCGCTTTGTTTTTAATCGGCGGTGTCGCTTTAATTTTTGTAAAAGGTTACGGTTTTTGGTACGGCTTCCCGCTTTTTTTAATTGGAGCGGTACTTCTCGCCGGTTATATTTTGCTGGGTACAACGCAATCGGCGGCGATGATGATGCAAACCGGTGGCGGTTCGGATGCTGTCAGAGAGCGTTTGAAACTTACTTTTTTTCCGCAGTGGTTGTATAAACCAATTCGTGCGCAGTATCATTTATTGCTTGGCACTTTGGCGGGTCAAGATAAGGATTATGAAAAAGCGGAAGCGCATTTTTCCGATGCACAAAAAGCCGGACTTTCTTCCGATGATGAAAAAGCGATGGTGTTGTTGTCGTTAGCAAATTTCAGGTTGATGAAAAAAAATTGGGCGGCGGCTGAAAATTATTTGCGTCAAGTAAAAACTTTGAACGTAACGATGCCGCAAATAAAAGAACAAATCGTCGAATTCGATAAAGCCATGAAACAACGCGGTCAAGCAGAAGCGATGATGCGTCCGGGTATGATGAATGGTTTTCGTCCGAGCAGCAAACGTACGAGACCGAAATCAAGATAATTTTCAACTTCCGCTTTTCAATTTTTAACTTTCAATTTTTAATTAAAATAAAGACATTTTCAAATTTTATTTTTCAACTTTCAATTGTGTTGCTGCCGGTTGCGGCTTGCAAAAACCCTTTGAATACCGGTGTGCCGGATAAACTGTTGGCAACGGTATTTAATAAATCTTTGTATGTGAGCAACATGGAAGATATGTTTCCTGAAAATGCTTCGCATCAAGACAGTGCTTTGGTGATAAATGCTTACACAGATAGATGGGTGCGCGAGCAACTTATTATGCACGAAGCCGAACAAAATATACCGAAAGATTTGAACATTGACGAACTCGTGCAAAAATA
>JAYTIA010000351.1:0-1713 GCA_043732145.1 Saprospiraceae bacterium | reverse complement strand
AACCGGCGTGACTCTTTTTCGGAGTATCCTTTCCTTTTATTATTTCTTTTATCGAATCTTTTATTGTAAACAGGTTTTTTATTTTTTTTCTGTATCATAGAAATATTTGATGAGGCAAAAATACATTTGTTGCAGTATATTTCTAAAACCAATTATCAATCATCATTACTTAATTGTATATTTGTGTTTAAGATTGTCTCGCTACAATACACAGTTAACAAGAGTTTTTAATCAATTATTTTCAAAACTATGAAATTATACCGGGTTTACAATCTTTTTAATTAGTAATTCGGTTTAATTTACTGTTTCGTTTTTTGTAGTATTTGCTTGTATGGGATAAATTTTTTTATGGATAATATTGTGAGTATTGGACGGACAAAAAAACCGCACGGCTTAAAAGGCGAACTTAAATTTTTTGTGGAAGAGCATTTTGTAGATGATTTAATGGAAGCTGAAATTTTAATCATAGATGTAAAAGGAAAAAAAACGCCTTTTTTTATTGAAGATGTGCGCATAGGTAACAACATCATCGTTAAATTAGAAGAAGTCGATACGCCCGAAACTGCAACAACTTTATCGGGAAAAGAAGTCTTTTTGCGCGAAAAAGATCTGAAGTATGCCGCGCAAAATAAAGAAGATGCACAATTACCTTATGCCGATTGTATTGGTTTTATTATTTTTGATGATACAACCGAAATCGGAATTGTCACAGATTTAATTGAATATCCTCAACAATATATGGCGGCAGTCAATTATAGAAACAGAGATATTTTAATTCCACTGAATCCGGCTTTTATAAAAAAAATAGATGTCAAGAACAAAAAAATATTAATGGAATTACCGGAAGGGTTGTTGGAATTGTAAAAAATTAAACAATGATAATGAAAAAAGACGTTCAAAATATTTTTTTGTACGTCTTTTTTATTCCGGTGAAAGGTTAAATATTAAATATAAAATCTCCCTTTTACTTCATCGTTTGACACAGCGTTACAAAATTCTGAACCACTTTAACTGTATAGTCGCGTTCGGTAAATAAACCCATGTGTGCTACTGTTGATATAATATGGATGTCAGCAACATTCGGCAAATCCAACATTTTTTTACTTAAAGCGTAAGGAATACTTTTATCCAATTTGCCGACAATGATCAATATCGGAATAGAACAGTTTTTAATAACTTCTGTATAATCACCGCGTTGCACCATCGCGTTCAAAGACGACAGGATACTCGCCGTTCGGAAATAAGAGGCTTTATAAATAAGACTATTAATTAGAAATTCATTACTCGATGCAAACAACTCCGCAAAAAGACGCGGAATAACTTGTTTGACGTAAACGATGTGTCCGTTTTTTTCAATGAAATGCATACTTTTTACGCGTTCTTGTTTTTTGTCGTCGCTGTCCGGAAAAGGATGTGAATGAAACAAACCGATACCTTCAAGTACATTCGGATATTTTTTCGCAAATGCCAACGCAGCATAACCGCCCAGTGAATGACCGACCATTATACATTTTTTTATCCCTTCCGCGTCAAGAACAGCTTTTACCGATTCCGCCATCGCTTCAATAGAATTATTGTTTGGCAAATCACTTTCGCCGAAACCGCTGATGTCCGGACGAATGATTTTCAAACCGCTTAATCCCAAAATAAAATTATCCCAAATAGTAGCATCTTCGCAGAAACCGTGAATCAAAATCAACGGAACGCCTTCTC
>JAYTIA010000350.1:0-12094 GCA_043732145.1 Saprospiraceae bacterium | reverse complement strand
GTCCCGCATCTTCTCATTTTTTAACCGTTAAATCGAGTGATAAAGTCAATTATTTATCCTGGCAAAAACAAGTGCCTTGGACGAATACGCAATACGATGTTTTAAGATTGAACAACACAACCGGTAATTACGATTCCATCGGAAAAAGTGTGACGACATCTTATATTGACACTAATTTAATTAACAAAAAAGAATACTGCTACTATATACGTGCCGTCGGCACATACAATATCATCGGCATCAATTCGCCACTCATCAATTTATCACAAAAAACGTGTGGCACGCCGATTGACAGTGTTCCGCCTTGTCCGACCACTTTATTGGTTTGCAATTTATGCAATCCGAAATGTACTGTCACCGACAATACGAATGTATTGATGTGGTTGAATCCGAAAAATTTATGTAAAAATTCCGCCGACGTAAAATATTATACGGTTTATTTCAGCGACACTAAAGGCGGAATAGTTGTGAAAGTAACGACAATAAATAATCCAAAGGATACCTCTTTTGTACATTTAACGCCGTCGGGAACAGTAGCGGGCTGTTATTATATCACGTCAACCGACAGTGTCGGCAACGAAAGTCAGCCGTCAAATACGATTTGTGTAGATAACTGTCCGGTGTTTCGATTACCAAACGCCTTCACACCCAACGGCGACAAACAAAACGACACCTATCACGCCACTCAAGTAAAATTCATAGATCATATTGATATGAAAATTGTAAATCGTTGGGGGCAACTTGTGAATCAATTTGACAGACCGGATTTTAATTGGGACGGTAAAAACTTTTCGGGCAATGATTTAGCAGAAGGTACTTATTATTATTCTTGTGTGGTTTATGAGAAACGGGTTGGCGGTGTTGTCGCCAATCAAAATATTTTAACAGGATATATTGAGTTGATTAGAGGAAAATAAAATTTAGTTAAAAGTTGAAAGTTGAATGTGAAAATAACTTTCAACTTTCAACTTTCAACTTTCAACTAAAAATGAAATACATTACACGCGGCGTTTGGATTTTATCGCTAATAAGTATGTTCAACGATATAGCAAGTGAATTGCTTTATCCTATTATGCCTATTTATCTGAAAAGTATTGGTTTTTCCATTCTGCTAATCGGCATTTTGGAAGGACTTGCCGAAGCCACCGCCGGATTAAGCAAAGGATATTTCGGAAAACTCTCCGACTTTTCCGGCAAGCGCGTACCTTTTGTCCGATTGGGCTATTTAATGAGTGCCATTACTAAACCGATGATGGCAATTTTTATATTTCCGATTTGGATTTTTTTTGCCCGCACACTCGATCGTCTCGGCAAAGGTGTTCGTTCCGGCGCGCGTGATGCCATGCTTTCAGATATGGCAACGCCCGAAACAAAAGGAAAAGTTTTTGGTTTCCACCGCGCTTTAGATACTTTGGGGGCTGTCATCGGACCTTGCTTGGCTTTGATCTATTTATATTATTTCCCAAAAGATTATAAAACCATGTTTTTTTTGGCGTTTATTCCGGGTATGTTAGCGTTTGGCATGTCTTATTTGTTAAAAGATAAAATTTTGGATAGACTAACAATGGATGGTCTGACAAAAGACTCTTCTTTCTCAGTAAGTCCATTGTCAGTAAATCCAAAATCAGTCCGTCCGAAATTTTTTTCCTTTCTAAACTACTGGAAAGACAGTCCCATACTTTATCGAAAAGTGGTAGCCGGACTTTTAGTTTTTACTTTATTCAACAGTTCTGATATTTTTTTACTGCTCAAAGCCAAAGAAACCGGCATTTCTGATACAGGAACCATCGGTTTATATATACTGTACAATATTTCATTTGCGCTGTTTGCTTTTCCTTTCGGCAGTTTGGCAGATAAGATAGGACTGAAAAAAATTTTTATCGGCGGATTAATTATTTTTGCTTTGGTTTATTTCGGTATGGCGCATAATGCTTCACCGGTCGGGTTCATTATTTTATTTCTCATTTACGGATTGTATTCCGCTGCCACTGAAGGTATTTCGAAGGCGTGGATAAGCAATATTACCGACAAAAAAGATACGGCGACTGCGATAGGCACTTTTTCGGGTTTTCAAAGTATTTGTACCATGTTGGCAAGTTCGCTAACGGGTTTAATTTGGTATAATTTCGGCGGACAAACGGCATTTATCGCAACCGCAGTTATCACCGTCGCAGTTATTTTTTATTTTTTATTCCTTCGGGTAAATGACTATCCCCTACCCACCAACAACTAATAACTAATAATGTATTTTTTAGGCATAGACATCGGTAGTTCATCTGTAAAAGTAAGTTTATTGGAAGCCGCTACCGGTAAAACGGTCGCATCCGCCTTTTCGCCGGCACAAGAGATGAAAATTAGTTCTCCGAAACTAGGTTGGGCAGAACAAGACCCTGAAATGTGGTGGCGCGAATTGAAAAACAGCCTTAGAATATTAGTTGAAAATGGAAAATTGAAAGTTAAAAATGAAAAAAAAGTTTCAACTTTCAACTTTCAACTTTCAACTGTAACAGCTATCGGCATTTCCTATCAAATGCACGGCTTAGTGCTTGTTGATAAAAATCAAAAAGTATTACGCCCTGCTATTATTTGGTGCGACAGCCGCGCCGTTGAAATTGGCAACAAAGCCTTTAAAGAATTGGGCGATAAGTACTGTATCAATCATTACTACAATTCGCCCGGAAATTTTACGGCATCGAAAGCAGCTTGGGTAAAGCAAAACGAACCCGAAATTTTCGAGCAAATAGATAAAATTTTATTGCCCGGCGATTATATCTCCATGCGTTTAACCGGCGAAGCGCGTACCACTATTTCCGGTTTTTCTGAAGGCATTTTTTGGGATTTTAAAAATAAAACTGTCGCTAAAAAACTTTTAGAGTATTACGGCATTTCGGAAAATTTGTTAGCCGATCGCGTTCCTACTTTCGGTTTTCAAGGCGCAGTAACAAAAGATATTGCCGAAGAACTCGGATTAAAAGAAGGTACGCCCGTTACTTATCGCGCCGGCGATCAACCCAATAACGCTTTTTCTCTCAACGTTTTAAATCCGGGCGAAGTAGCAGTAACTGCCGGTACTTCGGGTGTAGTTTATGCAGTTACAGAAAAAATAAAACCGGATAAAAAATCGCGCGTCAATACTTTTGTTCACGTAAATAGTATCTATGAGCCTTTAGTAATGGGCAATGAGCTTCTAAAAATCGAAAAATCGAAAATCGAAAATCGAAAATCGAAAATTAGGAATGGCATATTATTGTGTGTGAACGGTACGGGCATTTTAAATAGTTGGTTGAGAAAAAATAGCGGCAACTTGTCGTACGAAGCTATGAATGAGTTAGCTGCTCAAGTAGCTATTGGCAGTGAAGGTTTAATTTTTTTGCCCTTCGGCAACGGTGCCGAGCGCATTTTAGAAAACAAACAAATTGGTGCTTCTATGCACGGATTAAATCTGCTCATCCATCATCAAGGCCATCAATTTCGTGCGGCACAAGAAGGAATTGTCTTTGCTTTAAAATATGGTATGGAAATTCTTGAAACAATGGAAGATGGAAATCCAAAATCCAAAATCGTTCGTGCCGGAAATGCCAATATGTTTTTAAGTCCTGTTTTTTGTGAAGCATTTGCCAATACTAATAATGCTGTTGTAGAATTATACAATACCGACGGCGCAGCCGGTGCCGCACGCGGTGCAGGATTAGGCGTAGGTTATTATAAAAATGAAAAAGAAGCTTTTATCGGCTTAGAAAAAATAAAAACCATCGAACCGGAACCTAAAAAGCAAATACAATATCAGTTAGCTTATGAGAAATGGAAAAAACAATTGATAATTAACAATTGACAATTGACAACGAAAAATATAATTGTCAATTGAAAAATTAATTTTTTATGCACCGAAAATTTTTACTTGTGTCTGTATTTTCTTTTTTTTTAAAATTATTTTTACCCACTGTCATTGCACAACCAATTGATTTACGAACGGGTGAATGGAAATTTTCTATTGGTGATAATAAAGAATGGTCTAAAACTAATTTCGACGATGCCGATTGGCAAAATGTTCAGGTCGGCGTAACTTGGGAAAGTTTTTTGAATCGGCGGATGGACTTACTGGCTTTGGACTCACTGACGAAAGACTCTTCTTTATTTCTAAGTCCGACATCAGTAAGTCCAAATTATGATGGTTTAGGTTGGTACAGAAAAAAAATAATAATACCGCAAGAATGGAAACGCAACACACGAAAAGCCGGCGGTTTAGTTTTGAAATTGGGAAAAATTGACGATGCCGACGAAACTTTTTTCAACGGTATAAAAATCGGCAGTACCGGAAAAATGCCGCCGGAAAATGTTTCTGCTTGGGATACTGAACGCGAATACACTGTACCGTATAAATTGGTGAAGTGGAATGAAGTCAACACGATTGCGGTGCGCGTTTCGGATACAGGTGGCGGCGGTGGTATGTACGAAGGCGAATACAATATTATTCCAATTACTTGGCGCGAAAAAGTGATATTGAGTTTAGTGCCGACAGATACTTCTTATAGTTTCAAATTAAATGCACCTATCAATTGGTCTGTAAAAATCGAGAACAACTCCGACCAAGCACTTTCCGGAAAAATTATTTTAGAACTTGAAACTTACGCGGGAAAATTTATTTCGAAACAAGAACTATTAGTTGAAAATGGAAAGTTGAAAATGGAAAGTGAAAATAACCGGCAACTAACGCTTGAAGGAAGAAATAATAATCTGCTAACCGCTAACTTTCAACTTTCAACTTTCAACTTTCAACTAAATCCCGGTTTTTACCACATCAAAGCAAGTTTTGAAGATAAAAACGGTTTGCGAAAAAAAGAAAAATCCGGTTTCGCTGTTGCGCCCGATTCGCTGAAAACAATTTCTCACATTCCATCCGATTTAGATTCTTTTTGGTTGCGAACACTTGCCGACTTAGCTGCCGTTCCAATGCAATCCAATTTGAAAATTTTACCGAAACTTTCGACCGAATCTCTTGATGTATATTTGGTAGAAATGCATTCGTTGGATAATGTTTTGATTCGCGGATATTACGCACAGCCAAAAAACAAAACGAATTTACCGGTAATCATACACTATCAAGGTTATTCGAGTGTGATGGAAACTTTCGGTTTACGCTCGGATGTCGCCCAATTTTTTTTAAATATTCGCGGACACGGCAACAGCAAAGATGATGTGAACCCCGGTTTTCCCGGTTATTTTTTGTCCGGCATAGCCGATCCGGAAAAATATATTTATCGCGGTGCCTATTCCGATGCAGTGCGTGCCATAGATTTTGTGTTGCAACGTTCGGAAATTGATACGTCGCGCATTGCGGTTATGGGTGGCAGTCAAGGCGGTGCATTGAGTTTAGCCACAGCTGCTTTAGACAAGCGCGTTGCGTTGTGCGCAGCCGATGTACCTTTTTTGTCCGATTTCAGAAATTATTTTCAAATAGCGAACTGGCCCGGTAATGAAGTAAAAGCGTACAGCTTCATGCATTTCAAATCGCAGGAAGAAATTTATAAAACGCTTGATTATTTTGATATTTCTCATTTAACACCGCGCATTACGTGTCCGGTTTTTATGGGCGTAGGTTTATACGACGATGTTTGTCCGCCGGCAATAAATTTTGCCGCGTACAATAATTTATCTTCGGTTGACAAACAATATGTGCTTTATCCGAAAAGCGGTCACGCTTTACCGTCGGAACAATATGATTTGAAAATGAATTGGATTCGGGAGCGGTTTGGGTTTTAGGATAGAGGTTGATTAAAGATTAAGACAAAAAATTATCAATGAAAGAAATTATAGTTACTGCAATATTTATGTTGGGCGTTCTAAATTTTTCAAACGCACAAGATTTAGATACGGTTAAAGTTAAAACTTCAGAACCAATTTATAGTCTTGACTCAACTCTTTTTCTATCTGTAATGGGGGGACTAAGTAGTAAAGATAAAATACTTGAAAACAGAGCTGTAGATAGTGTTTTAAAAGAACCTAATAATTACGCACCTCCCACTTTATTCTTACTTTCAATTGTACTTTTCAGTCAAAATAAAAAAGAAAAAGCTTGTTTTTGGTTCTACGTAGCACAATTAAGAGGACGTTATGATGTTAATATTTCTTTGGACAGTAGTGCGGGAAGGGCATTAAGTATGTACAGAGAAATTTTCGGACTTCCAATTAATACCTATGCTTTCAAAAATATTAATCGGTTGAAAAAAATAGTAACTAAAGTTGTTGATTTTGTGAGAGCAAATCCGGAAAATTATGACCATAGTTGGATATATAATCAAGGCCTGGGACCAACAGACTCTACTTTAAGTATTGACAAAATGTGTAAACCTAAGAGCAAGTGGGCTGAAATCAAAAGACAAACAATTGAAGATTACTATAACGATTTTCTCGAAAATGTTGTCAATCGAAAAAAATAAAAATTATTTTTACTTAATTACTCAATCTGAAAACCGAAATAAAAATCAATGCACTCGCCAATAAAGTAATGCCGGCAGCAAAAGGGAAAAAGAAAATTAATTCATCCACACCCCAAGCTAAAAGTCCGATGGCGAGGGTTAAAGATATATTTTTTACTAGCGCATTATTTTGCTCTGCCGCACTTGAAATCAACCAAAGTATAACTGCCATCACAAGCAATGCGATGGTGACGCAATAACCGTAACCGTCATAGTATTCGCTGATACTTCGAGAAACACCCATGAACGGAAATTTTTCCCCGGTCATTTTTTTTATCACTTCTTGGTACATTAGATTCGGATTTTTTGTCCAAGCGGAATGCACCAACGTGTGCAGTATGGCGTGAATTAAAATTAATGCTGAAGAAATTCTTAGTAATGATTTTGACTGCATTTTTTAAATTTTAATTTTCAACGAAAAATATTGGCGTAAGATAAAATGTTTTGAAAAAATAAATTTCAAAACAAAATTAATTTTTTATTTTTGTTTTGAAAATTATTGAAGAAGAATAAAATTATTTTTTCAAAATGTTGTCAAACTATTTTTTCAAAATGTTTTTTCAAAAATCAAAAATATTTTTTTTATTTTTTTTCATCACGAAATTTATTTTTGCAGATGCACAAAATAATTTGCCGGAAAAATATAAATCGCTTGGTACAATCTATATTTTCCAAATACGCAACGGTGCGTTTCCGGATCCTAAACGCGCCGACGGGCATATTTACAATAATAAAATTTATTCGGCAAAAGAGCATTACAATGACAGTAGTGTTTTAGTTTTTGTGCCTAAAAATTATCATTGGTCGAACCAACCGGATTTAATTATTCATTTTCATGGTTGGAACAATCATATTGACAGTTTAGTTGGAACTTACAAACTTATCGAACAATTTTCGGCGGCGAACAAAAATGCTCTGCTCATTATTCCGCAAGGACCAAAAGACGCGCCCGATTCTTTCGGCGGAAAATTAGAAGCACCGGACGGTTTAAAAAAATTCGTTAGCGAGGTATTAGATTCAGTTTCTAAAAAAGAAAATAAAAATTTATACAGACCCGGCAAAATTATTATTTCCGAACACAGTGGAGGTTATCGCGTGATGGCTTTTATTTTATTGCAAGGCGGACTTACGAAAAATATCAAAGAAGTATGGTTGTTCGATGGTTTATACGGTCACTTAGAAAAATTTGCAGTTTGGTTGCAAAATAAAAATGTACGTTTCGTAAATATCTATACCAAAGACGGCGGCACTTTCGACACGTCAAAAGAATTGGAACGCGATTTAACGGCATGGAAAATTCCTTTTTGGTCCGGCGACGAGAATGCATTAACGGATGAAATTTTGAAAAGAAATAAAATCATCAGTGTTTTTACACCTGTTGAGCATAATGAAACGCTGTATAAAACCGATTTTTTTCGGCGATTGGTTAGAGCAAGTAAAAATTAAAAAACAAAAACATACAATTAGAGAACAAACACGTTAATAAACTTTTATTATTCAGCCACTGCTTTATTTTCCGTTACATCGGGTGTACAAAATAGAGAATGTTGCTTTGGAGAAATTATAAATAATAAAATGATATGTAATGAATTCGGAAAAATTGCAGAAAAACAAGGGAAATGGCTTCAAATGCAATACCCTTATATTATTTCACACGCTTTTGTTATAATGTCAAATCATTTTCATATTGTGAAATAGATATTTTGACAGGATAAAAATCATGTAAAAGCGACTCGAATTTAGATTCAAATTATTTAATGGGTAAACGATTAAATTATAGAATATGCTGAAATTAAATTATTTTTGCAAAAAAAAGATCGATCAAAACGCGCAATTAATTTCATGGCACGACCAACGCAAAAGCCCGCTAAAGAGAAAACTAATTTATTGGACAACGCCACGACCACACCATTGATGCGTCAGTACAATGAATTTAAGCAAAAACATCCGGATGCTATTTTGTTGTTTCGTATCGGCGATTTTTATGAAACTTTCGGTGAAGATGCGATTATTACTTCAAAAGCAATCAACATTACTTTAACGAGCAGAAACAATGGCGGTAATGATGTTGAGTTAGCCGGTTTTCCTCACCATTCTCTGAATTATTATTTACCCAAACTCATCAGAAGCGGACATCGTGTGGCGATATGCGAACAATTAGAAAAACCCGTCACCGGAAAAATTGTGCGGCGCGGCGTGACGGAAGTGATTACGCCCGGTTTAGCAAACGATGATAATATGTTAGACCAAAAAAAAAACAATTATCTCGCTTCTGTTTATGTTTTGCGCAATGAAGTAGGCGTGGCTTTTTTAGATATTTCTACCGGCGAATTATTGGTGTCGGAAGGCGATTGGCCCATGGCAGAAAAAATGTTTCAATCTTTTTCGCCTTCGGAAGTTATTTTCAGTAAAACGATCAGCAAAGAAATGAACGAGCGTTTCGGCTCTAAATTTTATTTGTATCCGATTGATGATTGGGTTTTTCAACCGGAATACGGGCGCGAAAAACTTTTGGCGCATTTTGAAACTAAATCTTTGAAAGGTTTTGGAGTCGAAGATATGATGCTCGCACAAACGGCTGCCGGTGCAGCACTGCATTATTTAGCTACCACCGAAAAAACAAATCTCAAACACATCACGCGTATAACGCGGTTTCAACACGATAAATATGTTTGGTTGGATAGATTTACGATTCGAAATTTAGAATTGGTAAATAATCAACACGAAAAAGGCGCAACACTCATCCATATTTTAGATAAAACGCTTTCACCGCCGGGTGCGCGTTTGATGAAAAAATGGGTGTTGATGCCTTTGAAAACAAAAACTGTGATTGAAGCACGACACGATACCGTTCAATTTTTAATCGAAAATCCGATTCAAGAGCAAGAAATTTATAGTTTACTGAAAACAGTTGGCGATTTAGAGCGATTAATTTCTAAAGTGCCGCTCGGAAAAATTAATCCGCGAGAAATGCGACAATTGGCAAAGTCGTTGCGCGTTGTCCCTCCATTGCAAACTATTTTGAAAAAATCTGAAATTCCGGCACTCAAACGCATGGCAGAAACAATGAATCCTTGCACGAGTATTTGCGATGAAATTGAAAAAAGTTTAGTAGATGCGCCACCTGTACATATCAATAAAGGCGGCAGTATTTCCGAAGGCGCACACGCCGATTTAGATGAATTGCGACATCTTATCCACAACGCGCAACAAGTTTTACTCGAAGTGCAACAAAAAGAAATTGCTCGCACGGGCATCAACAGTTTGAAAATCAATTTCAATTCTGTTTTCGGATATTATATCGAAGTCACATCCAAATATAAACATGCCGAGGTACCGAAAGATTGGATTAGAAAACAAACGCTCGCTAATGCTGAACGCTATATCACGCCGGAATTAAAAGTTTTGGAAGAAAAAATTTTGAGCGCGGAAGAAAAAATTTTAGCCCTTGAAGAAGAAGTTTTTAATGCGTTGATGCAAACTTTGATGGATTTTATTGAGCCGATACAAACCAATTCAAACACGATTGCCGTTTTAGATTGTTTGCGCGCGTTTGCAGAATTGGCGCGAAAAAATAATTACGTACGTCCGATTTTAGAAACCGGTTTTACGATTGATATAAAAGAAGGGCGACATCCGGTGATTGAACAACAACTACCGGTCGGAGAAATGTATGTGCCGAATGATATTTACATGGATCGCGACGTGCAACAAATTTTGATGATTACCGGACCAAACATGGCGGGAAAATCTGCCGTGTTGCGACAAACCGGCTTAATTTCGCTGATGGCGCAAATGGGTAGTTTTGTGCCGGCGAAATCTGCTACGCTCGGTATTCTCGATAAATTATTTACACGCGTCGGTGCGAGTGATAATATTTCTAGTGGCGAATCCACTTTTATGGTCGAGATGAATGAGACGGCGAGTATTATGAATAATATCACAGCGCACAGTCTTATTCTTTTAGATGAAATCGGGCGCGGCACTTCCACCTACGACGGAATTTCCATCGCTTGGAGTATTGCAGAATTTTTGCACGACAGCGAAGAACGTCCGCGCACTCTTTTTGCAACGCACTACCACGAGTTAAATGAATTAGCGGAAACACACGAGCGCGTGAAAAACTTTCACGTCGCGACAAAAGAACTGGCACAAAAAATAATTTTCTTACGCAAACTCGTCGAAGGTGGTTCCGAACATTCGTTTGGTGTTCATGTCGCAAAAATGGCGGGTATGCCGAAAGAAATTATTCATCGTGCGAATGAAATTTTAGAACAATTGGAGCTGCAACATATCGGCGTTACAGACGACGAGTTAAATGATAATAGAAGAAAAATTCCAACTTCAGTCAGTCAGCCGTCGGCAGGTCTAAAAAAAGCAATGGAACGTCCAATGCAATTGAGTTTTTTCGACATTAGCGACCCGCGTTTACAACGCATCAAAGATGCACTTGATGCGATGGATCTAAATGCGATTACGCCGGTGGAGTTGATGATGCGGGTTTATGAATGGAAGAAAATGTTGGATTAAGTATTTTTATCTGAACATTTGAAAACAATCGTTCAAATCAAATTTGGCGCGATATGGATCAAGATTTATTGTAAAAGAAACTTCGTGCGTTCCGCCCGTTTTACCGCTCAAACCGCTGATGGTGTAATCGTAACTGTAACCGATTTTAAAATAATCTTGTCGATAACCGATGAGTGCGATGATAGATTCCGGTCCACCGGAATAGCGCATCCAAGCACCGGCGAAAACCGGACCGAAACCTGAATAAGCACCGGCAACAATTTGTGTAAAATCTGCTTGCTTCACTGCCATAATGTTCGGTGTCACATACGACGACGGTTTAGAGCGCGTTGCTTCTGTTAAAGTAATTTCATAGCCCGCATGTACATTCCACTGAATAGGAATACCGATCAATCCGGCGTTAGAAGGTTTAAAACCAATGTAAGGCGTGGTTAAATGTTTTGCCGCAAAACCTGCATAAAACTTTGAACTGTAAACTAAAAAACCGGTACCGACATCAAAAACGGTATTAGATGATGAAGCAGGTTTTGTTTCTTGCGAAGCGCGCACTTCCCCGTTTGAATTATAGGGTCCGGTTTGTGCATCGAGTTGATCGTAAAAAATGAGTTTGCTCCAATCCAAATTAGTTTGTATGATACCGGCTTGAATGCCCATTTTCGCAGTAAAATCTTCGTTAATTTTTATTTTATAAGCATAATTTACATTGGCGTAAGTTTTTTTGTAAATACCTTGACCTGCATCATCGTTCATTAAACTAATACCGATGCCACTGTTAAGCCCTTCTAAAAACTGATCGTAACTAATAGAATAGGTAGAATATGCCGCACCGCCACTAAACGATGAGAATTGCGACCGATAATTCGCTGCAATAAATGGCGCGTAAGCATTACCTGCAAAAGCCGGATTGAGTTGCATCGGTGCTGCGTAAAATTGGCTGTAAATTGGATCTTGCGCCGAACAATGAACAATGAACAATGAACATTGAACAATGAAAATCGGTATTAAAATGCGGAAATATTTTTTCATTAATCAGAATTTACAGAATGTTGAACATAATTTACAGAATTCGGAAAATTCTAATTAATTCC
>JAYTIA010000349.1:0-4714 GCA_043732145.1 Saprospiraceae bacterium | reverse complement strand
ATGCCACGCCAAGCGTTGATACGCCGTTTTTATATTATCGCGTCCGGTAAAATTATCTAAAAAACGCTGCAAATAAATTTTAGCATCGGTATCGCCGCGATATAATTTTGCGGAACCCAACATAAAATCGAGATAAGGCATCGGGAAAAAACCTTTACCTGTCGGACGATTTTGTAAAATTTCAATCGCTTTATCGTTTCTACCGGTGCGCATGGCTACGTTTGACATCGCAAAACAAGCCAACGGATTATCTTTCGGATTCAATTTGCCATTGTTGATGACCGACCAAGAATGATCATTATCGTTGTTGAGTTGCAGTATCAGCAAAGCGTACATCACAAGTGTTTCTTGTTCAAAAACAAAATCGTTAGACTGTGCATAACTGATGACGGATTCTAATTCTGCTTGTCCTTGTGCAATCGTTCCGTTCATGCCGCTCACAAACTTAAACATACCGCGATAATTGTCCGGCACTGCTCCGACTAAAGCGTGAAGCGCACCCAAACTCATCTTATCAGGCATGAAATCCGGAAATTTTTTTGTGTTCGTCTCCAATTCGGCATAAGCCGTACTGACTTCGTCAAGCGTCGAGAGCATTCCCATTTTTGAAGAAAATTTCAAACTGTTCAAAGCGTGCAGCAAACGCATTTGGGCGCGAGTGAACAAAAAATACGGCGATTTCTCGTTACCTTTTTCTACAGTTTTTATTCTGTTTTTTACATTGTAACTCAAGTTTTCGTATCCGGTTTTCGATTCACTGATGAATACGTTCAAACTTTCTTCAAAGTTTTCGACATAATAGATCATTAAATTATCGGGTTCCGTGCGCCGCATTTCAGACATCACACCATTCGCTTCATCGAAACGCAAGTGCATCACTTTATCATAAGCGTTTTTGGCGAGAGGGGTAAATTCAAAATAACTGCCGGCATGGGCAATGAAAAATGAAAAATGAAAAATGAAAAATGAAATTGCTATTTTCATCTTAAGAAAAATATTTATTCGGTAATGAAGCTATTTAAACGTCAATAAGTTGTTTAAATTCCTTGACACTATAATTTTTTAGAGCAATAATTTTTTTCAAACAATTTCCGAATTGTTAAGTCGTCTTTTGGAATATAATTTTCAATAAACAGAAATTAAATCAAATTAAAATGACAAAGACAATTTTTATTACCGGTGCCTCAACCGGTTTAGGCAAAGCGGCTGCTAAATTATTTGCCGCTAAGGATTGGCATGTAATCGCCACCATGCGAACTCCGGAGAAAGACACAGAACTTCACCTCATAAAAAATATTACACTTTTACCTTTAGATGTTACTAATGTTGGCGAAATAAAAAAAACCGTTGAAAAAGCCATCGTTTCAGGTAACATTAATGTCGTTTTTAATAACGCCGGCTATGGTTTAGCCGGACCATTGGAAGGTATCACTGATGAACAACTCACGCGACAAATCAACACGAATTTATTGGGTGTCATGCGCGTGACACAAGCATTTATTCCATATTTCAGAGAAAAAAAAGCCGGTTTGTTTATTACAACAACTTCCATCGGCGGATTAATAACTTTTCCTTTAAATTCTGCCTATCATGCTACGAAATGGGCTTTGGAAGGTTGGAGTGAAAGTATGGCGTTTGAACTCAATCAATTCGGTATCGGCATAAAAACGGTTTCGCCGGGCGGTATTACAACGGATTTTATCAGTCGTTCGCTCGATTTAGCAACACATCCGGCGTATGATCATTTGGCGGCAAAAGTAATGACAGCTTTTACAGATCCTGAAAGAGTTAAAAATCATTCTACCGCCGAACAAATTGCCGAAGTCGTTTACGAAGCAGCAACAGACGGCAAAGATAAACTCCGTTATGTAGCGGGTGAAGACGCAAAAGCGATGTACGCCCAACGCTTACAAGTCGGTGATGAACTTTTTAGAAAAGGTATAGCACAAATGTTTTTGGGTTAACGATGAATTTAATTTAATTGACAATTAACAGTTGACAATTAACAGTTGACAATTGACAACGACAAAGTTTTATCGGCGTTGTCAATTATCAACTGTCAATTATCAATTAAGTTCATTGTCTTTGCATTGCCGGTATATTCGGAATTAACGCTTTGTAAGGTTCAAATTTTTTATCCAAATCGGCGAGGAAAGCGGTATCTTTTTCTGTTTCCGCTAAACGACGAATGGAATAATACGATTGAATATCCATCTGCATATCGCGTTGAAACGTGCGCTCTCTATCTGCCAACGGAATTGAATTATAAAATTTGAAACCTTGAAGCACATTATTCACCAATTGATTGATGATTGGTTTTGAATGTTGGTAACCCCCGGCTTTCTGATAAATATCCAGAGAGTATGTGGTTTCGATACCGAAAGGAAAATTCATATTCGGGAAAGCCTCAAAACTTTTATCGAGTATTTGAATTGCTTTCTCTTTTTGTCCTTTCTCAATCATATCCGACGCGGTTCTTAAAATCACAAATTGCGTGGATTGAACTGCCGGCGTATAACTGCGCGTAACGAAAGTTTTTTCTTTATCGAAGTTACCCCACTGAAATTGGTGCATCACGCGGTCGTAAACTTTATTGTCGTCAACGCGACCGGCATTCAACATACCGTATAAAAATTTAACAGTCGGTGCATTCACCGGAATGAAGCGCGCAGCCAAACCTTCTAATTGCATATAATTATCAAGACCTTCCATCTTCTCTGTGCGTGCAGTAACCGCCCAATAAATCGGGCGCTCCATCGCATTGTTCGCAATCATATCCAAAATAGCTAAGTCACCTTTGAAAACATAATTACCCGGTAAAGAAAATTCTACTTGTGCCGGTGTAGAATCCGTTGCGGCAATAATGCCGTTGGCAATTGCTTTCGCTCTATCCACAGGAATTGTGAATTTATGCGTCGGGAAATACGATTCAAAAGTAAAACCGTTACCTGCCGGTAAAGGATGCTCAGCTCCGACATATTTTACGGCATCAAGCAAATTCATTGCCGGTCCGTCTTGAATCGGAATCTGATTGCGTTTCATACCGCGCATTTGATCAGCAGTCACCGACATTTTTATTGCGGGCGAATTATTAATTTTACGGCGCAGCAAATCAATATAATAATCTACATCGAGTAAACTTAAATTCACGACGCGCACATCTGTCCGAATTTTTTCAACTTCTTGTGCATACCACAACGGATACGTATCGTTGTCACCGTAAGTGAACAAAATCGCATTTTTGTCGCAAGAGTTTAAGAAGTTGGCGGCATAATCGCGTGTGGCTGTATGTTTTGCACGACTGTGATCATCAAAATTTTGATAGCACATGATTATCGGCGAAATAACAGCTAAACAGCCGGCGAGCAATGCCGATATCCTCGTATTCATTCGAGATTGAAACCACTCAAATAAAGCCATCACTCCCATACCTATCCAAATTGCGAAAGTGAAAATGGAACCGATGATGACATAATCGCGCTCGCGCGGTTCGTTCGGCGGTTCGTTGGTATAGACAACGATGCCGATACCGGTAATAATAAACAATGCCAACAACGCCAACATATCTTTCGGGCGACGTGTATAGTGCCAAACCAATCCGAAAATGCCCAGCAAAAACGGTAAGAAAAAATAATGGTTGCGCGACGGATCATTTTTTACCCAATCTTGCGCATCTCTATAGTTGAACAACCGGAAATTATCTATCGGCGTTATGCCGGATTCCCAATTGCCTTTACTTTTATCGTCGGGAGAATAACCTTGATCGAAATTTTGACGACCTACGAAATTCCACATAAAATACCGCCAATACATCCAACCGACTTGATAACGGAAAAAGAAAGACCAATTGTCGCCGGCATCCGGTCTGTCCGCAGATAATTCTTGATTTTGCGGAATACCCATCCAATTTTTGTAGTACGAAGTTCTGTCACCTTCGTTGTGACTCATACGCGGAAAGAAAACATTATCATTATCATCGTAAGTCGGATCTATTTTTTGATCTGTAATTTCATATTTATTACCTACAAGTCCATATCTGTCTTGAGTTGTTTGTCCTATGCGTTTCCCGTTAAATTGCGGACCAAACAAAAGCGGACGCTCGCCATATTGTTCGCGATTGAGGTAAGGTAACAAACGGAACGGATTTGTAGCCTGATTCATATTTATTGGCGGATTCGCATTAGCGCGAATAACCACCATACCAATCGTAGAAAAACCGATAGCCGATAAAGCAAAACCCAAAACGATATTTTGAAGCGTCGGATTGCCGTAACGATGTGCCGCACGCAAACCGAAGAAAACACTTGCACCGACAATACCTAAAGTTAAAATTAAACTCGGAATATTAGTCGGCAACCCGAAAGTATTTACGCATTGATATTCTAAAGCAGTCCACAACCACGGCAAGCCATTTATAATAAATGCTTGGATGAAATAAATAGCTACAACGCCAAGTAAACTTGCTGCTAATCCGCCAATCCAAGTCGGTTTCGCCCATTTTTTAAAATAATAAAACAAAGCTAAAGCCGGAAAGGTCAATAAACTCAATAAATGCACACCGAGCGATAAACCCGCAGAATAAACTGCCAACAACAACCAACGATCCGCTTGTTGTGTATCCGGTAAATAATACCATTTTATCATCGCCCATAAAGTCATTGTCGTAAACATCGTTGACATGGCGTAAACCTCACCCTCTACTGCCGAAAACCAA
>JAYTIA010000348.1:0-4721 GCA_043732145.1 Saprospiraceae bacterium | reverse complement strand
ACAAAAAACAAAAAGAGAATTGGATTACGCGAGAAGATTTCGATAAAATTTGTGCATCGAAAGGCATGACCGATCCGGAAGAACAAGAAGATTTATTGGATATTTTTAGAATGCTCGGTTTCTTGCTGCATTATAAAGACAGCGCGTTAAAAGGCAAAGTCATTTTGAATAAAGAATGGGTGACAAATGCACTCTATCGCGTGTTAGACGATGGCATCGTTACAAAAAACAAAGGTTGGTTTCGGAAAGAAGATGCCGAAAAAATTTGGTTCGAACCGCAATACAAACACGCAACAGAAGAATTGTTGGCATTGATGCGCCAATTTAAGTTGAGTTATTTCAACGAAGTATCGAAAAAATATATCGTACCGGCAAAATTATCCGACAGCACGGACGGTTTACCGGAATGGAACACCACCGATAATGTACACTTGCGTTTACAATACGATTGGATGCCGCGTGCCATTGCAACGCAACTCACGGTATCGTTGCACAATGATTTGGTCACATTTGAAAACGGTGAGCAATGGATTTGGCGAAAAGGTGCCGTCTTAGACGGTCGGCGTTTAGATTTAAAAAATACGCAAGTGCGCATCGAAGATAATTGGAAAGAAAACAGAATTGACATCACGGCACGCGGTGCATCGAGTGAGTTTCTTATCAGAGAAGTGATGCGCAATTGGCGCGATGTGCATCAGCCTTTTGAAGAAAAAACGGAAGTGACAAAAGTTATTTTTTGTAAATGTACGGATTGTACGAAGTCAAGCAAACCACACCAATTTAAGTATGAAAATGTTTTGAAGTTTTTGGAAAATAAAAAAACATTACAGTGCAACGAATCCGGTGAAGATTTTTATCCGAAAGATATACTTCGCGGCGTTTTCGACGATACAACAGTTTCGGTGGATGAAGATTTAAAACGCAAAGGGCAACGCAATCCGGAAATAAAACGACTCATCGCTTCCGGTGATTTGGAAGAAGTTTTCAATCAATTGCCTAAAGATGACAACACTGTTATAAAATTGAAACTTTGGTTTTCACAATTAATCGAAAATAGATTAACTGGTCAACTTTCTTATGAGCAAGCCCGATCAGAAGAACAAAAAATTGCAAACGGCTTGCTGCAATTTTTAGATAAAGACAACGATATGGAACGCATGAAGCGCGACCGTTTTGAGAGGTAAGAAAATTATTGAAAAAGAAAAGCCTTTTTTTGCGCGATGAGATAAATCGAAAATTTTTTAAATTTTTCCCAAAAAATATCTAAATTTGTTTCAAAATTATTTGAAATGACTATTGAAATTCCTGATTTTGTTTTTAAAACATCACCTAAATATACGGCTGCCGAATTGCGTTTAGATGTTGCCGTTTCTTTGTACGAGCGAAAAAAATTTTCTCTTGCGCGTGCTGCCTCATTTGCCGGCTTAACACATTTGCGTTTTCAAACTGTTTTAGCCGGACGCGGTATTTATTTGCATTACTCTATCGAAGACTTGTACACAGACTTAGAAAACATTTAATACCCAATGATGATAATTGTAAGCGACACTTCGCCGATAATTAATTTAGCTCAAATAAATTTACTTTCTCTTTTGCCCAAACTTTATGGTCAAATAATAATTCCTCAAGCTGTTTACAATGAAATTGTCATTAACGGGGAAAAAGACCCCGGTGCTTACGAGATTAAAAATGCCGGATGGATTACAGTAAAAAGCTGTGAGGATACGCAGTTGTTAAATGAATTGTTGATTGAATTAGATAAAGGCGAAGCAGAAGCAATTGTTTTAGCACTTGAACTAAACGCTGACAGAATTTTGATGGATGAACAAATTGGAAGACACAAAGCTATTGAATTAAAACTTCGACCTATCGGCGTTTTAGGTATATTAATTTCAGCTAAACAACACGGGCTTATTGAAAATGTAAAACCCTATGTCATTAATCTTATTAAAGATGCTCATTTTTTTATTCACCCAAAACTTTACGAAGAAGTAATGAAAGTTGTTAATGAATAATAAGATTAATAGTTCAAATCAAAATTTTCGGGGTATTTCTGTTGATAAAAACTCCAATTCAATTCCAACCAAATTTTCCACATCTCGTATAACTTTTCGTAACCTTGTAAACCGAGTGTCAGGTATCAGGGGCAAAACATTGTCAATTACATCATCAACAATCCTTCGAGATGGAAAGAGGATATGTTTTTTGTGGGGTTATGAAATCTATTTGTTTTATTCTCTTAAAAAATACTTATTAAAATATTAATTTTACCTTTTTTACAAAAACTTAAAGATGAAAAGAAGTGTAGTGAATGAAATATCAGAAATTAGATCCAGATTGGATTCTGATTCTCGATATAATTTCATCGATCAGCTAAATAATATTGAAACAGCTCTTTACGAGAATCTAAAATATGAGGGTGAATTTAATCATGAATTGTTGAAGTATATACCTATTGCAACTGTAGCCTGCTTTGAAGCTTTTTTCCGCTCTATTTATAAACAACTAATTGATTTTGGAAAACCATTCAATGATAATGCAGTAAAATTTAACCAATCTAGAAATATTAAGTTTGATTTTGAAATAGTCAGTGCAATTCAAACTAAAACATTAACCCTCGGAGAATTTATTTCACATATACTGCCATGCAACAATTTTGAAGATATTAATTCTAACCTTTCAATTTTAATAGATAAAGATTTTTTAGCGGAAATTAAAAAATTTGAAAAAAAATATTTAAGTCAAACTGTTCCAGGTAACTCGCAAATATTCGTTGGAGAAAGTGTACAAATTATTTCTGACATCAGGAGGATTTTTGAATTAAGACATATATTTTGTCATGAATTTGGTACTAATATAAGAATTGACATTGATGAGATTACAAGATGTTTAAAATTTTCCAAAGTTTTACTTACTCAAGTAGATGATTTTATAAGTGAACTACTCTATCCCAATGCACCTCAGACCCAGCAGGCAATGAATAAAAGTGCTTACGAATCTTTTGAAAGTAACAACAATAAATTGAATGTTCTAATTGCAAATATAAAAGTGGCGTTAAAAGAAGAAGATTCTTATATCGAGTTTCAACTATTTGACGAATCGATAGCTTCATGGGATAAATATCGTGATATTCGAGGAAAATTAGAAGCCTCATATTTTTCAACAGAGAAAGGGTCAATGTATCGCTGTCTCTTCTATAGGAGTATGGAAGGTACGACAAAAGAGATGATTGAAAGTTTAGAAAAAGAATATGCTTATAATTTGAGAAAATTTATCAAAAAATGAAATATTTTTTTGTTGATTGATACTTCATCTTTTTTAAAAAATATCTGTGTTGATAAAAACTCCCACTCAATTCCAACCAAATTTTCCACATCTCGTATAACTTTTCGTAACTTTGTGCTTGTTGGTATTGGACGATTAATAAATCAAAATCGCAAATCCAAAATCGTAAATCGAAATGCAATTCTCCCATCTCCATTGTCATACACAATTTTCACTGCTCGATGGCGCGGCATCTATTCCTAAACTTTTTAAAAAAGCGGCGGCGGATAATATGCCGGCAATCGCAATTACCGATCACGGCAATATGTTCGGCGTGTTTGAATTTGTAGCGCAGGCCGGCAAATTGGATAATAAAGTAAAACCGATCGTTGGTTGCGAATTTTATTGCGTTGAAGACCGTCATCAAAAAACATTTTCAAAAGATAAAAGAGATAAACGTTTTCACCAACTTTTTTTGGCGAAAAATGCGGAAGGCTATAAAAACTTAGTCAAACTTTGTTCGACAGGTTTTATCGAAGGTTTATATTCAAAATATCCGCGCATAGATAAACAATTGGTTTTGAAACACCATGAAGGATTGATTGCAACGACTTGTTGTCTCGGCGCGTCGGTACCGCAAGCAATATTAACGAAAGGCGAAGAAGCCGGCAGAAAAGAATTTAAGTGGTGGCTCGATTTGTTTGGCGAAGATTATTACATAGAATTGCAACGACACAATTTACCGGAACAAATAAAAGTCAATGAGGTGCTATTGCGTTTTGCCGAAGAGTTTAACGTGAAAGTGATTGCGTCAAATGATTCCCATTATGTGGACAGAGAAGACTCGAATGCGCACGATATTTTGTTGTGCATCAACACCGGCGAAAAACAAGCTACTCCTAAACTCGAAGATTATACGGATGAAGACGTGAATAAAAAAAATACTCGCTTCGCTTTCCCAAACAACGAATTTTTCTTTAAAAATACCGGCGAAATGTCGACAATCTTTAAAGACGTACCGCACGCGATTGATAATACCAACGAAATTGTTGCGAAATGCGAAATACTTGAACTCAAACGTGACATACTTTTACCGAATTTCGTCATACCCGAAGGTTTTTCAAATCAAGACGATTATTTAAAACATATCACTTATCTAGGCGCGAAAAAAAGATATAAAGACATCACGCCCGAAGTAGAAGAGCGCATCAATTTTGAATTATTCACGGTGCGCACGATGGGTTTTGCCGGCTATTTCTTAATCGTTTCCGATTTTATTCAAGCCGGACGCGATTTAGGTGTGTTGATTGGTCCGGGACGCGGTTCCGCTGCGGGTTCTGTTGTCGCGTATTGCATCGGCATTACTAATATTGACCCGCTAAAATACGGTTTGCTTTTCGAACGCTTTTTGAATCCGGACAGAAAATCCATGCCCGATATTGATACGGATTTTGATG
>JAYTIA010000347.1:0-4721 GCA_043732145.1 Saprospiraceae bacterium | reverse complement strand
TAAAGGTGCGATTTTTCCCCCAATATGGATGTAACGGATAACGACTTGGAGATTGGCCTTTTACCGGTGGTTTCCAATAACCGGGACCGGAAGGGAATTGAAAATTAGAATCGAAATTGTATTTGTAACCTTGATAACCGTTGTCTGTTTTCGACCATTCGAAAATCGCTGTTGCGATGGCTTGACCAAAAGTTACTGACCTATCTATGATATCTTGTGCAACATTGTTTGAAGTTAAGATACTTTTTTCTAAAGAATCAATTTTCACTTTGTTTGCATCAGTAGTTTGCTCATAAATATTTTTTAGAATTGACGATTGGGCAGCATTTAAAGCTAAAATCCAATTATAAGTTTTACCGGTTTCCGGTTTCGGCAGCGCAGACAAACCGTTCAATTGTCCGCCCAACGATTGATAAGTCATTGAACTATTCACTACTGCTTCGTACATAGTCAATCCGATATAACCAAAACCGCGTGAAGCATACGTCGGTGTGTTGCCAAAAGTATTTTTGGCAATATAAACCGACATATCGCCCCATTTAACTGCAACATCGGCGGTCAAAGTTTCAACCGGTGTCGGTGTTGGTGGAACGGGCATTAATGTATCCGGTTTACAACTTACAATGATGAGGGATAACAAAAATAAAAAGAGAGAAATTTTAGTATTTGATTTCATAATATTCAGTAATTTGTACGACAAAGCTATAGGTAAAAGTTCATTTTTCAAAATATGAAATAATAAATCTGTACAATTTGAAAACTTTAATTTTTTTTTGGAAACTTATTTTTATTTTATAAAAAAAATTAATTTAGCCCCCGAAACGAATTTTTTTTTAAAATCATAAAAGCAATTTAAACATGTTTAACGAATTTAAGATTTTTTTGATGCGCGGCAACGTTATCAACCTTGCTGTCGGATTCATTATTGGTGAAGCTTTTCATAAAATTGTGGAAGCCCTTGTACACAAACTTATTATGCCGCTTATCGGTATTTTGACAGGTGGTATTAATTTTGAACACGAAGTTTTACATATAGGTGGCGTAGAAATTGGATGGGGTGAAGTTTTTCAAGAAATAGTTAACTTTATTATTATTGGTTTTGTTTTATTCTTTATTATAAAAGCATACAATCATGCTACTAAATCGGACATTAAAGGTGAAGAATTAAAAACTGAGGAATGGCTGGAAAAAATACATCACCTACTAGCTCAACAAGCAGTTAATCAAAGTAGTGGCGAACATCATTAAGTTTTATTAGTTAGTTAGTTAGTTAGTTGGTTGGTTTCTGAATCAGAATTTCCGGAATTTTTAAAATTTCCGGAATGTATACTTTATCAAAGAAATAATTTCATTTCTTACATTCTATTAATTCCAATAATTTTAAAAATTCTGATTCATAAACCAACCAACTAACTAACTAAGCAATTACCCAACCAACCAACTAACATTGAAACTCAATCGCGCTCCAATTTTGCCGTTGTTCAATTTTGCATTTTTTAAATCCGAATTTTTCTGCTTCAGAAGTAATTATATCTTCGTCAATATTCAAAATTCCTGAAACTACTAATAATCCGTTTTTAATCAATCTTTTTTTTAAGTCGGGCAACGATTGCAAAATAATATTGCGATTAATATTAGCAAGAATAATATCAAAAAGTTTATCGGGTACGTCGTCCAAAGTACCGCACGCTACTTCAACTACCGGTGTATTATTGCGCTCACAATTGACGAGTGTATTTTCGTGTGATGCCGGTTCAATATCTATAGCAAAAATTTCTGTTGCACCCAAACGTTCTGCCAAGATGGCGAGAATACCTGTGCCGCAACCGTAATCCAAAACTTTTTTATTTAAAAAGTCAATATCACGCATCATTTTCATCACCATATAAGTCGTCGAGTGATGTCCGGTACCGAATGCCATTTTCGGATTAATAATTAATTCGTGTTCAACATTTTTGAAGGACGGATGAAAATCGGCGCGGATGCCGACAAAATTTTCTACTTTAATCGGGTCGTAATTTTTTTCCCATTCTTCATTCCAATTTTTGTAAGCGATGTGTTCAACTTCGTAACTGAAAATAAATTTTTTAGAAAGCGCGTTGACTTTTCTTTTCACAGTCCCACCAAATTCGTTTTCAGGAATGAATGCCTTAATGCCTGTTTCATTTTCCTCAAAAGTATCGAAAGGATATTCGCCCAACAAAGCGATGAGAATTTCATTAATTTCATTCGACGGTGTTTCAAGCGTGATGTTTACTGATTTATAATTCATAAATTTAGTTTAGTTGGTTAGTCGGTTAGTCAGTTAGTTGGTTATCTAGTTAGATAGTTGTCGGTTTCTGATTGAGAAACCAATCACCAATAAACAACTCATCGAGATTCCGCGCTTTGCAACGTATTCAGTAGGAGTGATACGACCGTCATTTGTCCGACACCGCCGGGCACGGGCGTGATGAATTTACATTTTGATGCAACATTGTCAAAATCTACATCACCGACTAAACGTGTGCCTGTTTTTTTTGTAGCATCCGGAATCGAATTCATACCCACATCAATTACCACTGAACCACGCTTTACAAAATCAGTTTTTATAAAATGCGGAATACCAATAGCCGCGATTAAAATATCGGCGCGTTTACATACTTTAGCTAAATCTTTTGTGCGAGAATGTGCCAGAGTGACAGTACAATCCCAACCTTTACGCGACAGCAAAATACTCATCGGTGTACCGACAATATTACTTCTACCGACGATAACGCAGTTTTTTCCGACTGTTTCGATATTGTAACGTTTCAACATTTCTAAAATTCCGGCGGGCGTTGCCGGTAAAAATGCCTGTAAACCCTGCGTCATTCTTCCAAAATTGAGGGGATGAAAACCATCTACATCTTTTTTAGAATCAATTGCCAACGTGACCGCCATATCATCAATATGTTTCGGTAACGGTAATTGCACAATGAAACCATCAACATCTGCATCGTTATTTAATTGATAAACAATATCCAAAACTTCTTGCTGCGAAACGGTTGCATCTTTGCGAATCAAAGTAGATTTAAAACCTACTTCTTCGCAAGATTTTATTTTATTGCGCACATACGCTTCACTCGCCGAATTATTTCCCACCAAAATTGCTGCTAAATGCGGGCGTTTTTTTCCTTCCGCCATTCGTTTATCTACTTTTTCTTTTATTTCCGCTTTAATGACTTGGGCTAAAAGTTTTCCGTCTATTAGTTTCATTATTAATTGTTAGTTACTAGTTATTAATCGCGCCATATAAAAACCATCGAACCCAGCTTGGTCGGGCGATACGATTCGCTCTTCTTCCAATTTAAAAGTCGGATTGTTTTTCAAAAAAGTTTTTATCTGTTCTTGATTTTCAGAAGGTAAAATGCTGCACGTGGCATAAACGAGTTTACCGTCCGGTTTCAGCATTTTAGAATAATCTTGCAAAATTTTTTGTTGAACTATTTTTATTTCTTCGAGAAATTTCGCAGACAATTTCCATTTCGTATCCGGATTGCGGCGCAAAACACCCAGGCCGGAGCAAGGTACGTCGAGCAATAATCTATCTGCGAGTTGGTAATTAGCGTTTTTACTTTTTGTTTTTTCGAGAGCCCACGTTGCAATATCTAAGGTTTGAATACATTTTATGCCGTTGCGAACCGCGCGTTTATTTAACTCTTCTAATTTTTTTACTTCAGTATCCATCGCTAAAATTTTTCCCGAATCATGCATCAGTGTTGCTAAATGTAAAGATTTTCCGCCGGCTCCGGCACACGCATCTATCACAAACATGCCGGGTTCAACTTTCAAAAACGGAGCAATGAGTTGACTGCCGGCATCTTGAACTTCAAACAAACCGGTTTTAAATAATTCCGATCCGGTTATATTGCCGCGTTTTTCTAATGCCAACGCTTCGGGCGTTAATACTGTTGTGTGTGATTGCCAACCGATATCACTCAATTTTTTTTGCAAATCAGGTACGCTTATTTTCAAAGTATTACACCTGATTACGACATCTGCTTGCCGGTTAAGTGCCGTCATTTCTTTTTCAAAAAATTCAACACCCATTTCATTTTCGCCTAGTGATTGCAACCAATCCGGAATGGAATGTCGCGTTGCCGGCGAAAGAAACACAACGCTCGTTTGAGCCGCAATACTTGTTTGATATGCAACGCATTTGGTCCCTACCTCATCAAAATTTGCTGTTATACTGGCGGGATTTAATCGAATAAATTCCGGAAAATTTGTGGTGTCGAAGCCGCGTAATATTAAATCCACGCCCGGTATTTCTTCAAAATCTCTACGTTTCAAATCGGCAATATTAAATGTCGCGTCTTTTTTTCGTAAATAACTGTATAAACGCAAATGTCGAACACAATTATAAATAGTTTCGGCAATAAATGCTCTGTCCCGCGCACCCCATTTCGGATTGCTGCGCAAAGTATATTCCACGACTTTATCGGCGTATAAATTTTTTTTGAAAATTTCGGTAAGTGCAATAATTACGGCTTCAACAAGTTGTCTGTGGAGTTTCATGGTTAGTTGGTTGAACTAATAAGTCACAACAGAAATTGCCGCTCGCTTATCGGATAAAGTTTGAACAAAAGCATCGGCATTTTTTACGCGTCGTGCAAAAACTTCTCCGGAATTTAGTTTGAGTACAACAGATTTTCCGATTTTTCTTATCACATCTATATCTTCAATGTTAACTGAAAGTG
>JAYTIA010000346.1:0-4725 GCA_043732145.1 Saprospiraceae bacterium | reverse complement strand
TTTTTCTTATACTACCAATGACAGCACTAAAATTAGCGAAGGCATTTTTACGGATTTGAAATATTAGATTTTAGTTGTTAGTTATTTTAAATTTAATTGCAAAAAAAATATAAAAAATATTTCTCCTTTTCAGGAAAAAAAATATCGAACATAGAAATATTTATTTTGAAAAATTTTTTTTATTTTTGAAAAAAAAAATTATTTTTTTGAATTTTTTTTTTAAAAATTTTTATTTTGAAAAATCTTCAGAAAAAACTTTTAAAAAAAAATCAAATCACTCATCATTTATCATTCTTCATTCTTCATTCCAAAAAAGTTATTTATTATTCATTTTGCATTGTGCATTGTTCATTATGCATTATCCCTTATTTGCACAGGGCGATTTAAAAATTGGCGATTGGCAATTGCATCAACCATATCACAGCGGCAAAGCTGTAACGCAAAGCGATACGCACGTTTTTTGGTCAACGGGTTACAGCATTGCGAAATTAAATAAATCTGACTTAACTGTTGAGCACGTAGATAAACTTTCCGGTTTAAGTGGTGTGGATATTGCATTTTTGCGTTACAACAAATCGCTCAAAGCGCTTTTGGTATCGTACATTGATAACAATTTAGATATTGTCAACGAAAATAAAAATACCGTTACACTCTTCGATGTAAAAAACAATACTGCAATTGCCGGCGATAAAAAAGTATATGATGTCGTTTTTTCCGGCAATATGGCGTACATTGCTTATGGTTTCGGCGTTGTTGCGCTCGATATGCAACGCGCAGAATTTCGATTCACTTTGTTTACTTATCAAGCCGTAACAAGTATTACTTTGGTGGGTGGCAATTTATATTTGGCAACACCTGCGGGTATTTACTTCGCGCCGGAAAACGGAAATATTAACCTCGCAGATTTTAAAAATTGGCAAAAATTTTCACTCAATGGCATAAGTTTTAATAGTACCCGCGTTATTACGACATACAATAATCAATTGTATTTTAATAATGGTGATTCACTCAGCACCATTCAAAATGGACAAATAAAAAATTTATATAAACCGGCAGGATTGTCAGTAAAAAGTATAACGGCGGAAGGGAAAAGTTTGACAGTGCTTTTTGCGAATGATCCGGCGTACAAAATTTTATTGTACGATGTTAACGGCAATTATAAAGACGTATCGGACAGATGCGCCGGACATACCAACTATGCGATTCAAGATGCGCAAGGACGGTTATACGTCGGCGATGATTATTTATATTTTCGATACAGAAACGATCCGAATGCCGGATCTTGCACTTGGATAGAATTTGTTTCGCCGGCAGGTGCTACTGCGAGTGAGTTTGCCGTTACTGATAGTGCTGTTTGGGTAGCATCATCTGCAACTTTAGGTGCGAGTCCGCGGGATCAAGGCGATGGATTTTATGTTTTTGCAAATGATAAATGGCGGAATTACAATCAATTTACCGATAATAAAATGAAAAACGGTTTCACGATTGATGATTACACTGTAAAAATTAATCCTTTAAATAATAAAGTATATATTGGTTCATTGAACAGCGGGTTGATTGAGGTGACGAATAATGAAATCACACAACAATATAATAATACAAACTCACCGATTAAAAGTTCTGCAGACGATCCAGGCAGACAACGTGTGAGTGGCTTGGCGGTTGATAAAAATAATAATCTGTGGGTGGTGAACAGTTTGGCTGCTAATCCGCTGCTCGTTTTAAAACCTGATAATAAGTGGGTGACACTTTCATCGAATATCCCCCACAATATTTTTCAAATTACTATTGATTCTTTCGGTTATAAATGGTGTATTCTCGGCGGTTCTGCCGGCGGTATGCTTTTGTTTGACGAAGGTAAGAGTGTTGAAGACATAAGTGACGACCGTTACGTCACCATTGATAATTCAAATTTGCCCTCCGATTTGCAAGGTGCGAGTATAAATTGTATCACTACCGATAGAAGCGGCAGCGTTTGGGTAGGTACGAGTAACGGCGTGAGTAAGTTTGATTGTGTTGATCCGTTTAAAAATAATTGTAAAGGCGCACTCGTTAAGTCGTCGCTCGGTGGTGTCGGTGAGTATTTGTTGCGCGAAAAAAACGTGAATACGATTGCCATTGATGGTGCAAACAGAAAATGGTTTGGTACATCGAATGGTATTTTTGTTACTTCCTCTGACGGAACAGCTGAAATTATGAAATTCAATACCGATAACAGTCCGTTATTGAGTAATAATGTAACTGCAATTAATTTCAGAAACAGTACCGGTGAAGTTTTTATCGGAACTGATAAAGGTGTAATGATTTACAGAGGCACAGCGACTGCGGGCAGTGAAAGAAATACAATTGAAGCGTACGCTTATCCGAATCCCGTGCGACCGGATTATACCGGCGTGATTGGTATAAAAGGTTTAGCGCGTGATGCCGATGTTAAAATTACAGATGCACAAGGCAATATCGTTTTTGAAACAAAAGCACTCGGCGGACAAGCGATATGGGATGGGAAAGATTTTTCGGGCAGGCGCGTTGCGTCCGGTATTTATTTGGCACTGTCAACTAATACCAAGGATTTAGATAATCTGGATACGGTTGTCGTGAAAATACTTTTTATAAAATAGTTTTATTTTAAACCACATACTTTTCTTAAACTATTAAAAATCAAAAGTCAATTCAACTTCTTCGGAAGTAGGAACAGATTGACACACTAAAATATAACCCGCTTTTACTTCATCATCATCGAGTGCAAAACAAGCCCGCATTTTTACAGTGCCTTTCGTCAATTTCGCCATGCATGTTGAACACGCACCGGAAGTACAACTGTACGGCGCATCAATTTTGCGTTTAATTAGCTCGTCAAGTATAATTTCATTTTTTCCGACCGTAATGTTGTGTTTCGTATGTCGCAACGAAACAGTTACTTGTGCCGAACCCATCGCGTTTTCCACGCCTACGGCAGTTTCCGGTGTTTTAAAATATTCGAGGTGAATATTTTTCTTGTCAATTTTTTTATCTGTTAAAACATTTTCAATCGTTTGCATCATATCGCTCGGTCCGCAAATATAATAAGCTGTATCCGCGGTACGTTTCGGATGGTTTTCTAAAAATTTTTCAATAGAAGTTTTATCAACCCGACCTACCGCACCTTTCCAATTTATTTTTCCTTTTGAAAACAAACCACCCAAGCCGCCGGATTTTTCGCGTTTCGGTGCACTCAAAATATGTTCAACAAAAATTTGTCCTTCATACGTTTTCAGTAATTCGTCGAGGGCGTTTTTAAAAATGATGCTGTCCTCATTTCTATTGCCGTACAACAGATGCACCGTTGATGCGGGTTCTTTTTCCAAAACAGTTTTCAGAATTGATATTAAAGGTGTAATGCCTGAACCCGCGCCGAATAAATAATAAGTTTTGCGTTGTTCGTGATTTGGATTTGCGATAAAATGTCCTTGCGGCGGCATAACTTGCAATGTGTATCCTATTTGTACTTTTTCAACGATGTGTTTTGATACCAATCCTTTTTCAACACGTTTAACCGTAATTGCAAGTTCATTATGCACCGGACTGGTACATATTGAATAAGCGCGGCGTTGCTCCGAACCACCCAACATAAATCTCAACGTGATATATTGACCGGGTAAATAAGTAAAAGTTTCTTTCAAATTATCAGGCACAGAAAAAAAGATGCTCACAGCATCTTCGGTTTCACGTACTATTTTACTAACTTCTAAGCTATAAAAATGCGTATCCATATTTTTTTAATTAAACTCAATTTAAAAACGCGTAAAGATAGTATTAGTTCATTCAAACCCTAAATGAAAATCAAACCGGCATCTCACTTCGATTTTTTAAAAAAAACCTTTCCAGATGCGAAAAGACAAACATACTCGCCATACTCGCCAATAAACCGTAAATAATTGTCGGATATTCCGTTTGATAATGTTCGCAAAGCATCCAAGCTACGCAACCGATAATCATAGATGACATTGCACCCCACGCCGTTGCTTTTTTCCAATACAAACCGGCAATGAGTGGTGTAAACAGCGACACCAAACTGATGCGCGACGAATTACCGACCAATTCGTAGATATCTTTTGTATAAATTGCAATAATGGCAGCTGTTATTGTTAAACCGACAACAGAAAAACGCATGATACGAAGTAATTTTTTGTCGGACATATTTTTATAAAACGGACGTACCAAATTTTCTCCTATGACGGTAGATGATGCGAGTATCGCACTGCTCGATGTACTCATGATACCGGAAAGCAACGCACCAAAAAATAAAATTTGCACCAATAAACTGCCTTCACGCAAAACCATAAGTGGAATTAAATTTTGATTTTTTTCGCCGACTTTAATTAAATCCGGATATAATTGCGTACTGATGAGCGCAATGAAGAGTGGAATCATTGCAATCGTTAAATACATAAATGCAGCGATGATGGCACCGCGAATAGCAATACGTTCCGTGCGCGCTGACATGATACGTTGAAAAACATCTTGTTGTGGTACGGAGCCGAGTCCGACAGTAATCCATGCAGCAATATACTCTACAATGTTTTTGAAATGCGGTTTGGGCAGAAATTGAAAAGTACCTTGCGGTGCGTGCGCAACGACGTTCTGAATACCACCGACTTTATTCAGCATGATGAAAAGTATAATTACCAAACCGCCGATAATAAAAATAGCTTCGATAAAATCTGTGTAGGCAATTGCGTACATACC
>JAYTIA010000345.1:0-1719 GCA_043732145.1 Saprospiraceae bacterium | reverse complement strand
TATCTTCAAGAGACACGCTGATTTTTTTTAACTCGTTTATGAATACTGCTCTGTCACCATTAAAACTACCTGATAACTCTTGTGAATGAATAGCAGATAAATTCTTATAGGTTGAGTCCAATTTTTCAAATAATTGCTGCACCAACTGCAGCCCGTAAAAATGAAAATTTTGGATCACCTCCGGTTCTTCAGGTAAAAATTCGGCAGCACGCTTGTAAGAGCACAATGTTTGTTCGTCGGGTGATAAATTTGTTTCTTCATTTAATATTTTTCGGTAATCGCAAACGCCGCGTTGCTTAAATGTGTCGGTATCATCGTCGTAATTCATAAAGTCAAGTTTGTTGATTAAAGACGACGAAAGTTGAAACACGGGATCGAATGGGAAATGTGTGCGTCTGTATTTCAATGACGCATCTAAGAAAAAATCTGTATTCAGGTTTATTATTTTATTAATGTCCGACCCGCCACGACTAATATTTCCGGCAGCCCATGTAACATCTACCGGATACCAAATATTGTTGATGCGCACTATATTCCAAGCATGAAGTCTTAATAAAGATAAGTCCAAAGTATTTGCCCAACCATCTACAATGCGCGATACGATCCCGCATTTTTCGCATAGAAACTTAAAAAGTGCGGCGTAATCTGCACAAATCGCTTTTTTTTCTTTGAAAATAGATTGTAGATTTTGTTCGAGACTGGCGGTTTCTAAATGCGTTTGCTCAGCACTGTCGTATTCGATATTAACTGCCAGCCAATAAAAAATAAACCGGACGCAATCATATTCATTGTCTGTATGAGTTTTTATATAATTTGCTAAATCGCTCGGAGAATCGAGCGCGTAAATCGGTATTGTCACCACTTTCCGGATTACATCAGAGGAAGATATATAACGTCGTGTCGTATCTTTATTTATTTGAGCAGTCAGGCAGGTACATAAAAAAAGACCTGTGACTATATATGCAGTAACAAATCTCATAGGTATTAATTGTATGTTTTACCAGCTGATAGCTGAGATCGAAAAGAATTATTTACGGAAAAACATTTAATATGTTTCTAAATACAAATAAAATGCTTTCTAAAATGGTTGCCAAATTTTGACGTTTATTTAACTTTTGAAAATTTAAGTGGGTTGTCGGTTAATATAAATATTTGTAAATTCGAGTGAACGAATTGCGCATTAGAAATTTTATTTTTTTGAAAAAATTTTTTGATTTATTTTTTCGTAGTTACTCAGGTAGTTCTTAATTAGAGAACGGTGCGCTGCACCTCAAAATTTATTTGTTTTGTGTTTTTACCAAGAGTTCGCAGCTCTGCCGGTCTAATTTTCAAAAGGTGCGTTAGCACCGTTCTCTCGGTAGTGATATATAAAAAAAAATTTTACAAGGTGCGGCGCACCGTTCTCTAATTAAGAACTACTTGAGTAGCCTCAAAAATCATGCAATCAAAAATATTATCTACAAAGTTATAATTTTTCTTAAAATTCAGCAATGAATATTTTATCTTTATTTCTGAATGAGTAGTCTTCCAAAAAAAATAATTTCTCGCAAAGACGCTAAGTCGCAAAGATTTTTATTTTTTTTGGCGAATTAGCGTCTTTGCGAGAAATTATTTTTTTTGGAAGACTACTAAATTTGATAATATAATGAAGACACGAAAAAAAATAAACTACACGAGTGCATCCAAATTATTAATTGTTTTAGCAGCGGTGTTTTTATA
>JAYTIA010000344.1:0-4729 GCA_043732145.1 Saprospiraceae bacterium | reverse complement strand
TAAAAGCCGAACCCAATCCATTTTCATCAGCGTGTACGCTTCATTTCGATTTAAGTAGCGGCACACAACGCGCTGAAATTCAAGTATATAATTTAGTCGGGCAGTTAGTGGAAAAAAAATCCATTACTCTCGGTGCGACAAGTGCAGACATCGGAAAAGATTTACCCACCGGCGTTTATTTAGCGAAAATTGTAACAGAAAGTAAAATTAGTCGTGCGGTGAAATTAATTAAAGAATAGTGTCTAAGGAGTAGTTATCTGATTCAGACAACTACTAACGGCCAATAAACCCAACACTACACATCATAATTCAAAACCGGTGCCAACCAACGTTCTGTTTCTTCGATGCCGAAATGTTTTCTTTCCGAATAATCTTCAACTTGATCTTTTGAAATTTGTCCGAGACCGAAATACTTACTTTCCGGATGCGCAAAATAAAATCCGCTGACCGAAGATGCCGGATACATCGCATAACTTTCCGTCAATTTAATATAGGCAAGTTTTGTAGCGTCGAGTAATTCAAACAGTGTTTTCTTTTCCGTGTGGTCAGGACAAGCCGGATAGCCGGGTGCCGGACGAATGCCTTTATATTCTTCTTCCGTTAACTCATCAACAGATAATTTTTCGTCTTTGGCATAACCCCATAATTCTTTCCGCACTTTTTCGTGCATATACTCCGCCATCGCTTCAGCAAATCTATCGGCGAGTGCTTTTAATAAAATCGCATTATAATCGTCATGGTCTTTTTCAAACGCCGCAACATATTTTTCGATGCCATCACCTGCTGTCACCGCAAATCCGCCGAGATAATCTTTTACACCGCTTTCTTTCGGCGCAATAAAATCTGATAGACAATAATTAGGTTGCCCCGGTGCTTTTTCATTTTGTTGGCGTAAATTATGAATTAGCTTTGAGGCTTGAGCCTTGAGTTCTGAGCTGCTATCTATTAGAAGCTCATTGCTCATAGCTAATGGCTCATAGCTAACTTCTATATCATCATCACTCATACTATTTGCTTCCCAAAAACCGATAACGGCGCGAGCGGTTAACCACTTCTCGGAAATAATTTGCTTCAACATTTTTTGCGCGTCGTTGAAAAGTTTTGTTGCTTCCACGCCGACGATTTCATCGGTCAGAATTGTCGGATATTTTCCGGCTAATTGCCAACTTTGAAAAAAAGGAGTCCAATCAATATACTTTGCTACTGTTTCTAAATCACAATTATCAAAAAGTTTTACACCCAAAAAAGAAGGTTTGACGGGTTGATAATTCGCCCAATCCAATTTTAATTTATTTTGTCGCGCTTGTTTCAAAGACAAATAACGTTTCGCCGATTTTCTGTTGCTGCGTAACTCTCGTACTTGAGCATAATCTTTTTTAATCGCATCAACGTAAGCCTTACTTGATTTTTTATCTTCCGACAAAAGCGAACTCGCTACCGAAACGGCGCGACTTGCATCTAAAACATGAACTACCGCACCGGAATACTGTTGCTCAATTTTCACAGCCGTGTGCGTTTTCGATGTCGTTGCACCGCCAATAAGCAACGGGATTTTAAATCCTTGACGCTCCATCTCTTCTGCAACGTGTACCATTTCATCAAGTGAAGGCGTGATGAGTCCGGACAAACCAATTATATCCACGTTTTGTTTGCGGGCTTCTTGCAAAATTTTTTCTGCGGGCACCATTACGCCGATATCTATAATATCATAATTGTTACAGCCAAGCACAACACCAACGATATTTTTTCCGATGTCATGTACGTCGCCTTTCACGGTTGCCATTAAAATTTTCCCTTTGACGGAATCTGATTTTTTTTCTGCTTCAATGTACGGCAACAAATGCGCCACAGATTTTTTCATTACACGCGCCGACTTCACGACTTGCGGTAAAAACATTTTGCCCGAACCAAATAAATCGCCGACAACATTCATACCTGCCATTAAAGGTCCTTCAATAATTTCAAGTGGTACCGGATACTTTTTTAGGGCTTCTGCCATATCAATGTCCGTAAATTCATCCAAACCTTTTACAAGTGCATAAGAAATGCGTTCTTCGAGTTTTAATTCGCGCCACACCAAATCTTTTTGCGCTGCTTTGCCGCCGCCGCCTTTAAATTGTTCGGCGTATTCTGTCAGTTCATCGGTAGCCGTTGTACTTCTATTGAACAACACGTCTTCAATCAGTTTCAATAATTTTTTATCAACTTCTTGATACACTTCAATCATCCCTGCATTTACGATACCCATATCCATTCCGGCTTTCACGGCGTGGTATAGGAAAGCCGTATGCATCGCTTCGCGCACTTTATTATTCCCTCTAAAACTGAATGAAATATTAGAAACACCGCCGGAAATTTTTGCACCCGGACAACGTTTTTTTATCTCTCGCGTCGCATCAATGAAGTTCATCGCATATTCGTTGTGTTCTTCGATACCCGTCGCAACCGCAAAAATGTTTGGGTCGAAAATAATATCGTAAGGTTTGAAGCCGACTTGATGCACTAAAATATTATAAGCGCGTTCGCAAATTTCTACTTTTCTTTTTTCAGTATCCGCTTGACCGGCTTCGTCGAAAGCCATTACAACGGCAGCCGCACCGTAACGACGCAAAATTTTGGCTTGTTCGATGAATTTTTCTTCGCCTTCTTTCATCGAAATAGAATTGACGATGCACTTGCCTTGTACACATTTTAATCCGGCTTCAATGACGGAAAATTTTGAGGAGTCAATCATAATCGGCAACTTCGCAATATCCGGTTCTGCCATTACCAAATTCAAAAACGTGACCATTGCTTTTTCCGAATCTAGCAAACCTTCGTCCATATTAATATCAATCACTTGCGCACCGCTCTCCACTTGTTGCGCCGCAACGCGCAACGCGGCGGTGTAATCTTCGGATTTAATTAATCGCGCAAATTCTTTACTACCCGTTACGTTTGTGCGCTCGCCGATATTAATAAATCGCGCCCCCGGACGAATGATGAGCGGTTCTAAACCCGACAACATGGAGTAATTTTTATCTTTTTGAATTTTTCGCGGCTTGACACCTGCAACAGCTTCTGCCATTAATTTAATATGCGCCGGTGTAGTACCGCAGCATCCGCCGATAATATTGACGAAACCCGAAGTCGCAAAATCGCGAATATACGTTTGCATTTCTTCCGGCGATTGATCGTATTCGCCAAACTCATTCGGTAAACCCGCATTCGGATATGCAGATACTAAGCACGTTGCCATATCTGAAAGTGCTTCAACGTGCGGACGCATTTCTGTTGCGCCCAACGCGCAATTTAATCCGACGCTCAATAAATTTGAAGCATGATTGATGGAAATATAAAACGCTTCCACCGTTTGTCCGCTCAAAGTTCTGCCTGAAGCATCGGTTATTGTGCCGGAAATCATGACGGGCAGAGACAATGGACGATGGACAATGGACGATGGATTTGTTTTTCCATTGTCCATTGTCCATCGCCCATTGTCTGAATCGAAATACTTTTCAATGGCATAAATCGCCGCCTTCGCATTCAGCGTATCAAAAATAGTTTCAATTAAAAGTAAATCCACACCACCGTCTATCAAACCTGAAACTTGTTCGTAATACGCATCTACCATTTCATCGAATGTTACGGCGCGATAACCGGGATTATTAACGTCAGGAGACAGCGACAAAGTTTTATTTGTCGGACCCAAAGCACCGGCAACGAAACGCGGTTTTTTCGGATTTTCCGTCGTCGCTTTATCTGCCGCACGCCGCGCCACTTGAGCCGAAGCTAAATTTAATTCATAAGCCAAAGATTCCAATTCATAATCTGCTTGAGCAATTCGTGTAGAACTGAAGGTATTGGTTTCAATAATATCAGCACCCGCATCGAGATAGGCTTTATGAATCGCTTCAATCACATCCGGTCGCGTGATAGAAAGCAAATCGTTGTTGCCCTGCACGTCGCGGTGAAAATCTTTGAAACGTTCGCCTCTGAAATCTTTTTCGCTGAGTTTATATTCTTGAATAAGCGAACCCATCGCACCATCAATGACGAGAATACGTTTTTTAGCTTCTAATCTAATATCGTGCATAAAGGAATTTTTTTGTTGAGTCGGTGTTTTTGTTACAAACTTTTAAAATTTCGGATTTTTAAAATTCATCCCAAATAAACAAAATCACGTAGCAATAAGTTTTTTGATTTTTTTTTTAAATACGGATGAAAAATTTCGAGGTGCAAAGTTAGGTTTTAGTTGGGTTCTATTCAAATAAAAGTAATTATCGTGGTCTTACAATAAAACAAACCAATACTTTCTTTTTTCGACATAAGTAGTTCATTATGCCGCGTGGTTACATAATTTTCAGCGTGATACAAGTGATATTGAATAGCATGAAATTTTATTTTTTTGAGTTGTACACCTTTTTTTTAATCGCCGTTCGATATCCGTATCCTCTCCGATGCCGGCAGATGTGTAATCTTCGTCGAAACCATTTACGGCGTATAAATCATTTTTATGAATACTCCAATTACAACCCCAAATACCCGAATATGTTTCAATCGGTGTCGGCATAAACGGTAAATAAAACGCTGCATCCAAACGTTTGCAAAGCGCCGAAAGAATTGTCATTAAATTCGGTAAAAAATATGTTGCTAATATTTTATTTGAAAATTTTTCTGTCAACATAACACGCCGACCGAATAAAGCCGTGTTTTTTTCACGAAGCATGTAGCGTTGTTCCAAAAAATG
>JAYTIA010000343.1:0-1721 GCA_043732145.1 Saprospiraceae bacterium | reverse complement strand
ATAAATTACGAATTATAATTTACGAATGGAGATAGTCGTTTGTGTTAAAATTAAACATAAAGGACACAAAGGTTATCACAAAGTTCACAAAGAAAACTACAAAAATGCGGTTATAAAAATCTTTTGAAAACTGATAATGGAAAATATCTACTGTCCATTGTCTATAATCCATCGTCTATTGTCCCATTACATATTTTTTCAAAAAAACTTTCTTCCCACGTTCTGTTAATTCAAAATCCGTTTCTATCAATTTTACATTTTCCAAAGTTTCAAGCATCGGACGTTTGTGAGGCGTGATGACAACGAGTGTATCTGTCAAAAAAAAAAGTGCAGACACAAGCGAATATAATTTTTTTTCGGGTTGTAAATGCAATGCGAAAGAGCAAATAATAACACCGAATTGTTTTTCTTTCCAAACTTCCAAATGTTTACCGCGCATAAAATCATCGAAAGTAAAAGTAAAACATTTTTTTTGCGTTTGTTTTTCATATAATCGGTGCGTAAAAGGATCGCAGCCGATAATGTTTTCAATGCATATGTCCGTCAAAGCGCGTGTTACTTCTCCGCTACCGCAAGCCAAATCTAAAACAGCTGAACAATCTAACTTGTGTGCGTTTTTTTGAACAAGCAAACGCACTTGCGCTTCATGCGGATTCTCATATTTATCGCCGTTTTGCGCATAAAATGCTTCAACACCCAAATCCGTATATTCATTTCTGATGGCTTTTGACATTTTTTTTATTTTCACTTACAAAAATCGTTAATAAAATCCTAATGCTGTATTTAGTTTAGAAAATTTATTTTACTTTTGTATCATTATATTTTTATAGTATAAAAACCGATCTAAAGTTTGGCAATCGCTCTTCATGAGTTTGCAATAAAGGTTTAAAAGCGTATTTGCTTGCCGAAGACTGAGGAATCTGTCTGATGTACAGTAAGAGAGGTGTCTTTTTTCCAAAAACCTGATATCATTTTCTCTTTTGCTATCAAAACACTTCCTCAGTTATTCGGTTTTGTGAATTTAACCGTAAGTGTTTCCTTACTATTCCGATTAAAAAAGCATAAGCCCTTTTTCATGTTGATGAGAAAGGGCTATTTTTATTTTACATTTTTTATTTTGGATCATTAGTTTTTAAACATTTTAGAATCCTTTGAACAGTAATAATTCTTCATTTTTAATTTGTGATTAATTTTTTCACTTCTGCCTCCGTAATTTTTGGCGTGGCTCCATGATAAGTCGCTACTAATGCACCGGTTGCACACGCAAACTCTAAAGATTTTTGAATTGAAACTTTTTCAAATAAATATTTTTTTATGAAAGCGGCTAAAAAGGAATCGCCGCAACCGATGGTATCTGCTACTTTATCAATTTTTGGTGTAGTAGCCGAATATTTATTATTGCCTTCATAAACATCTGCGCCTTCGGCACCTTTAGTGACGATTAGTATTTTTAAATCATACTCTTCTAAAAATTTTCTGCCAACGGTCTTTTGTTCATCGCCGTAAACGATTAACCATTTGCACATTTGTTCCAATTCATCTTCATTCATTTTTACAATATCCGCACCGTCCATCATAATACCCACCTCTCTTGTTGAATAAAACGGCGCACGCATATTGACATCCAATATTCTTAATTTGGCATTTTTGAGGATAACACTCAACGCCAAAAAATTCCTTTCAGTTCTGCAAGCCAAACTACCATATATGATGGCTTGGGC
>JAYTIA010000342.1:0-1722 GCA_043732145.1 Saprospiraceae bacterium | reverse complement strand
AGAATTTAACGAAAATCAAAAAGTGCAATTTATGAAACTTGTAGATGCACACAGAAAAAGTATGAACGACTTGAAGAAGATAGATGCCGGAAATTATGATAAACTCATTGATGCACTCGGAATTAATGACACTGTTTTTGTAAATACAACACTTCATGTTATCGGTAATACGAAAGCTGAAGGTGCAAAAATCACTTTAAAACATTTTGAAGATGTTAGTGCTATCTGTACAGCGGAACAAAAAAATAAATTTAAGTCAGTTATTCACGAAGTATTGCGTATGATGGCTCCGCCGCAAAGACATTAATCTATTTTAAACTTAAAAATTTTATCATGAAAAATTTGAAAAAAGCAAGTACTTATTTAGTACTTTTATTAATAGTTGCGGCATTTTCTTGTAAAAAAGAAGATACAATTGTTTCCACAACCGCTACCACCACTACAACTACTAACTCAACAGTTGATTTAACCATTTACAAAAAATTATACGGCGCAACGAGTGTCACTTCTGAAGGAGATTTTGTTGTCATTAAAAGTATAGGATTACCGGATCACAAAACACCTTATTATAAAGGTACAAAATGGGAAAGCACATTGTACGAAGCCTACAATGGCACGAATACTAAATTCAATCAAAATCCGAATACAATTACGGAACAAACGCTGACTTTTAAAATTCCGGCAAATCCTAAAGAAGCAGCGACAAAATCTGCGACACCACTCGGACCAATTGGCATTTCCTTGAACGGGGTTTGTTTTTTTAATCAATATGCCGCACAACGTGCCGCATTGACAGATGAGATAAATTCTTTCGATCAGTATAATGGACATCCGCAACAACAAGGTCAATATCACTATCATGTAGAGCCGACTTATTTAACAAAATTAAAAGGAAAAGACGCGCTACTCGGTTTTTTGCTCGACGGCTTTCCGGTTTACGGACCACTCGAAAACGGAAAAAATTTGACCGACAGTGATTTAGACGTGTATCACGGACATACGAGTGTAACCACCGATTATCCGAAAGGTATTTATCATTATCATATCACTGCTGAAGCACCTTATTTAAATGGTAACGGTTTTTTTGGTACTGCGGGTACAGTAAGTCAATAATAATAAAAAAAGCAAAATTAAAACTTAAGAAATGTCTTGAAAACAAAAATAAATTATGAACCGATTTAAAGGTTTTGCTTTTATAAATATCGTATGCTTAATGGTTTTATGCTGTGCTTGTGCAGAAAAATCGCAACTAGATAATATTGTAATCAATGTGCCGGCTATTTATTTTAATGCCAATGACGATGTTTGCTCAAATCAAAACGGGTTGTTACTTAGAAACGGCAAACCTTTTTGCGGATATTTGTTTTCAACTTATGGCGAAAAAGATACGGCGGAAATTATCTCTTATTATGCCGGTATGGAAGAAGGTTGGAGGTGCAAATGGTACCCAAATCATAAACGCGCAGAAGAGCGTTTGTATCATTTCGGAAGAAAAGAAGGTACACACAAAGGCTGGTGGCAAAACGGACAGCTAAAATTTGTTTATCTATTTAAAAACGACAATCACGAAGGCAAATCTCAAACTTGGTATTCTACCGGACAACCGGCAACTGAAAATTTTTATGAACGAGGTTATGAAATCGGATTGCAACGTGCTTGGTATGCCGACGGTATTTTAAGTGCGAATTACGAAGCGCGGAACGGACGACAATATGGTTTAAC
>JAYTIA010000341.1:0-1724 GCA_043732145.1 Saprospiraceae bacterium | reverse complement strand
AAAAATTCAAAAAAATATTTTAATAAAAAATGTAAAATATACCGGTCTTAATTAGGGGATTTTTTTGCGGATTTAAATAATTGAAAATGATTTGTCATTAATAATTTGAGCACATCGGTAAAATTTATTAAAAACGGTTGTACAATATAGAAACGAAAAATAAAAAACGAAAAACGCATATTACTTCGTTTTTCGTTTTTTATTTTTCGTTTCTCATTTTTCAGATGCTCAAGTCATTCAACATCCAATTATACTCAAAATAAGAAATAGCAGAATCCGGATTTATTTTTTTACCGGCACGTGCATATTTGCCGATAAAAACACGCACATCGCCGAAATCTTTTTGATACCAATCAAACAAGCGAGAAATTTTTATTTTATCGGTTGTGATGATATTTGAAAAATTATCGTTGATAAACTGTTTCGTCCGACTTTCGAGTAAATTATTTACATTTTCAGTTGTAAACGCTTCATTTAACAAAGACGGACAAGATTTTGCGGCGCAGTTCAGCGCAAAATGTATACGCGCATCGCCCATAGGTCGAAGAATATTATTTTCAATTTCGTTCAGCGAATAAGTTTCCGCACCGGTTTTGAATAATTTTAAATCCCAAGGTTTTCCGCCGTTAATATCTTTTATGCTTTTTATCGGATAATTATCAACGATAAGTTTCACCGTCGTTGCATTATAGGCATTTATCCAAAAAGACATTTTTTCTTCTTTAGAAGCCGCAGCTTTCGGCACATTTTTACTTAAAGCCGTTAAATAGTTAGCAAGTTTTGTTTTACCCGTTTTTAATCCGATATAATTGACTTGTCCTTCTTTCGTGACGTATTTTTGCAGCAGTGCTTGCCACTCGGCATGGTTATTCATTGCTGAAGTGGCTGACTGTGCAGAAATAAAATTGGTGAAGCCGAGTAATAAAAAAGTTAAAAAAAATAATTGTTTCATAAATCCGGTAGTTTTTAGAATATTGAACAAAGAAAAAGAAAAATTATTGTTCGTTGCTCTTTTTTTTGTGAAGTATTTAAGTTATCGGTAACAAAGCAATAGATTTTTCATCACAAATATATCACAGAATTCAATGGTGAATTATAAATTGAAGAAAACTTGTTATTCATAATTCGTAATTAGAAATTAACTAAAAATGTCACAACGTCAAGAAGCAGCGCAAGAAGGAATCAAATCTGTCCGACAAGGTATTTTTGTCAATTTATTTTTGGCAATCGTAAAGGCTATTGTCGGCATTGTCGGTAATTCTTTTGCTTTAGTTGCCGATGCGATTGAATCCGGTACAGATGTATTGAGTTCTTTAATTGTATTATTAGGTTTACGGTTGGCATCAAAAGCACCGGACGAAGATCATCCTTACGGTCACGGTCGCGTCGAAACACTCACGGCAATTATTGTAGCCGGCACATTAATACTTGCAGCAATTTACATAGCTTATCAAGCCATTCAAAATATTTTAAAGCCCGACGACGAATCGCCTAAATTTTATACCCTAATTGTTTTGCTGATAGTCGTGGTGATTAAAGAATTTATTTCTCGGCGTATTCAACATGTAGCTGAACATACCGGCAGTACTGCTGTTAAAGGTGATGCAGGACATCATCGTGCAGATGCTATCACAGCTTTATTAGCAGCTATCGGAATTTCTGTCGCACTCATCGGCGGAAAAGGATATGAATCTGCTGATGATTGGGCAGCATTAATTGCATCT
>JAYTIA010000340.1:0-1729 GCA_043732145.1 Saprospiraceae bacterium | reverse complement strand
GAAAATTGCCGGCGACTCAACCGCTTTATATTGCATTAAATATCATCGGCAGTCTTTTTTTGATTATCAATACTTATTTCCATGATGCTTACCCATCTATGGCGGTAAATATTATTTGGGTGATTGTGGCTTTAGGAGCGATATTTAAAAAATGAAAAACGAAAAATGAAAAACGAAAAACAAAGGCGCACCCTAAAAAGTGCGCCTTTGTATTAAACTAATTATAATCCTATCTTTTCTAATCCTAATTTCAAACTATTTCACCAAATTACCCGCTTCATCGAATAAAACTTCTTTCTTTTTCATACCCATTTTCAAATCAGCTTCATAACGAGTTCCATTATCAGCCGTAACAATTTTGGCGGCACCTACAATTTTAGCTTGCGGATATTTTGCTGAGATTGATTGAATAATATTTGCCGGTAACATGGCAGCAGAAATTTCACTTTCCGTTTCTTTCCAAGTACCTTCGGCAGTAAAATTGGCAGATGATTTCACACCGTCTAACTTAAACTCTGCTTCATATTCACCGTTTTTTTCGCGACCGAAACTTACTTTCGTTACTGTGGGAAAGCGTTTTTTGAAAGCGGTTGTGACACTTAAAGGTGTACTGTTATTTTTTTCTGCTTCCGCAACTTTCCGTGTTGAAGCAGTTTGAGCTGACAGTAACGGTAAACTCATTGGCAGTAAAAAAGCAATTGCAATTAATATTTTTTTCATTGATGAAATAAAGTAATGCACGTTTATAGTGCTTGTCGAAAGACGTGTTTTTACAAAATAAGAATATTTAAATAAAATGGAAACGTTTCTTAATTTTTTTTATTGCACTTTTAAATCAACGTGACTTTCTCATAAAAATAAATTGCCCACATTATTATAAGGAAGCCTTGCTTAAATTATAGACTGACTTTTAAAATAAATAGCGCGGAGAAATTTTACATTTCTTCGCGCTATTTATTTTAAAAATGAAAAATCATTCATCATTATTTTTTCTTCGTAGCAGTTTTTGCTTCTGCTGTTGCTGCTTGTTTCAATGCACGTGGAATTTCAATCATAGCCACCGGAATTGAAGATGTCATCATAATATCAATACCGGCTTGTGCTTGAATATCGCGCACGCGCACAGTTTGACCCAAATCCAAATTAGAAATATCCAATGCAACTTCATCAACGAGTTGTTCGGGTAAACATTTCACTTTTATTTTTCGTACGCTTTGAACCAAACGACCACCTGATTTTACACCCGGAGAACTGCCGTGCAAGCGCAAAGGTACACTCACATTTATGGAATGCCCCGGAGTTAATTTTAAAAAATCAATGTGTAAAATTTTTTCTGTCGCCGGATGAAATTGAACATCTTTCAAAATAGCTTTGTAAGTTGCACCATTAACAATAAGTTCAGCCGTTTTAAAATCCGGTGTGTAAATCAAATGACGTACTTCATTCCAATTTGTTGTGAAATGAATATTTTCGCCTGTGCCGTATAATACACAGGGGATTTCTTCTTGAGCGCGAACTACTTTTGTAGCAGATTTACCGACTTGCGCGCGTAATGTACCTTGTATTGAAACCGTTTGCATCGTTTAATTTGATTGAATAAAAAACACTCGAAGCGTTCTTTTGAAAAAGTTCGCAAAGGTAAATGTTTTTTCGTTTTAATTCAACATTTTTATAAACACTTTTCAATTTTTTTTCTGCGGAGTAAATTGTAGAGAGGATACGCGAGAAT
>JAYTIA010000339.1:0-4760 GCA_043732145.1 Saprospiraceae bacterium | reverse complement strand
TTCCGGATGTAATGGCTTGGATACGCACTGTTCAATCGCCAAAAAATCCGAATCCCATTGATGCGACGCTTGTCGCACAAGGCAAAACAGTTTTCATAAGTACTTGCGCAAAATGTCACGGCACTTACGACGCGCCGCAAACTTATCCGAATTTATTAGTGGATTTAAATTATATCGGTACAGATTCTACTTTGGCGACTGCTTACTTTACCAATCCCGACTACCATACTTGGTACAACAAAAGTTGGTTCAATGAGAAACCTAATGCCGCGCAACTTTTACCGAATCGCGGTTATGTGGCACCGCCACTCGACGGAATTTGGGCAACCGCGCCGTATTTGCACAACGGTTCCGTACCGACACTCGACGATTTGCTGAACAGCACACAACGTCCTAAATATTGGAGTCGCACTTTCGATAACTCGGACTACGATAAAATAAAAGTGGGTTGGAATTATACGGTGCAAACCTCTAAAAAAGATAATCAAACTTACGACACCACTTTAAAAGGTTATGGCAACGGCGGACATACTTTCGGCGATGTACTTTCCGCAAGCGATAGAAAAGCCGTAATTGAATATTTGAAAACGCTTTGATACCGGTTGACGGTTACCGGTTCATGGTTATTGGTTAATTTTTTGAATCATTTATCATTCATCATTAAAATGTGTATTTTTGCCGAGAAAATAAACTAAAATGTATGAATAATAAGTTTTTTTGTCTGTCTATTATATATTGTTTATCGTCCATAATCTTTTTCACCGGTTGCGAAAGCGAAATAAAAAATCTGAATTTTCAACAAGATGCAGCTAATCCTGCTTTTATTAATCGTTCTATGATGGCACTCACGCAAACCATCAAATACGATTTATTTGCGCCGATGATAGCTTCGCGCATCACTTACTACGCACATGTGGCGAGTTACGAAGCCTTGAACGCGCAAAATCCAAAATATAAATCTTTATCCGGTCAATTAAAAGAACTTGGTGCAATGCCGAAACCGCAACAAGGTCTGGAATATTGCTATCCGGCGGCGGCGGTAAAAGCATATTTGCGTGTCGGAAAAAAATTAATTTTTTCTGAAGATTCGATTGACTTTGAAAAACAAATCATCGCTGATTTTAAAAAAATCGGTGTGCCAAAAGATGTTTTAGAACGCTCGTTGAGTTTTGGCGATACAATTGCCGATGCAATTATACAATGGTCAACAAAAGATAATTACGCGCAAACGCGCTCGATGTCTAAATATACCGTCACACCGAATGATCCGGTGCGTTGGCGACCGACTTCTCCGGATTATGCCGATGCAATGGAACCGCATTGGTGTGATATAAGAACTGCAGTCATGGATTCCGCCGCGCAATTTAAACCTATTCCTGCCCCAAAGTTCGATACGCTTAAATCAAGTTTTTTTTATAAAATCGCACTCGAAACTTACAAAACAGTTCAAGATTCAACCGCCGACAAAATAGCTACTGCTTGGTATTGGGACGATAATCCGGTTGCGACATTCAATGCCGGTCACGTTAATATTTCGCGCAAAAAAATTCCGCCGGGCGGGCATTGGCTTTGGATTACGATGTATGCGGCGAATCAAAAAAAATTGGATATTTATCAAATCAATGAAGCTTACACGCTTGTTGCTATCGGTTTATTCGATGCTTTCATCAGTTGTTGGGATGAAAAATACCGTTCCAATGTCATTCGCCCGGAATCGTATATCACAAAATATATCAATCCGGAATGGACATCGGTGATTGTTACGCCGCCTTTTCCGGAATATACTTCCGGTCACAGTTGCGTTTCGGGTTCATCTTCAACAATTTTATCAAAATTTTTTGGTGATAATTATCGTTTTACAGACAGCACCGAATTGCAATTCGGATTAGCACCGCGTTCATTTAATTCTTTTAACGAAGCTGCGCGTCAAGCTGCGGTGAGTCGTTTATACGCCGGCATACACTATCGTCCCGCGTGTGAAAACGGTTTGATACAAGGCGAGAAAGTAGGAAGAAATGTTTTGGAGAAAATCGTTACGCATTAATTGATTAAATAATCATGAAAATAGGTTTAATGTCTGACACGCACAGCTTTTTAGATGAGCGCGTGTTAGAGCATTTCAAAGACGTAGATGAAATTTGGCACGCGGGAGATATTGGCAATTACGATGCTGTAATTGAACGATTAAAAAATTTTAAACCTTTGCGTGCCGTTTACGGCAATATAGATGACGCATTAATGCGGCGCACTTTTCCCGAAAATTTGCATTGGGAAAGTGACGGCGTGAAAATTTTTATGACGCATATTGGGGGTTATCCCGGAAAATTTCCGGCGCGTATCAGAGAAGAAATTAAAAACAGTCAACCAAATGTTTTTATTTGCGGACATTCTCACATTTTGCGCGTCATGTTCGACAAAACTTTAAATGTTTTATGTTTAAATCCGGGGGCTTGCGGTAATCAAGGTATGCACAAAATAAAAACGCTGATGCGCTTTGAAACCGGTGAAGGAAAAATAAGTGGCTTGGAAGTGATTGAGCTTGGTTGATTGGCACCAAATTCACGGAAATGTGCGAAAATTATCTTCCGCATCCCAAATTTTTTTGATAAGTAATAAAACTGCCAATATAAGTGTGTACAAAAAGGTTGCCGTCATAAGGGTATAGTTTTGTATTGATCGGTTTATATACTTTCAAAACGTTAAGAAGTTTGTAATCGCTGCTAATGTAATAAGAATCTATAAAATGAACACAGCCTTAAAAGATTTTTTAGATCAAAAAGTTGAAATTTTTGAAAATATTAGTTTTCTCGAAAATGACCCCATACAAATTCCGCATCGTTTTACGCTTTTACAAGATATTGAAATAACAGCTTTCTGGACTTCAATGATGGCTTGGGGAAACCGCGTGAGTATCATACGAAGTGCTGAAAAACTTTTTCAATTGATGGACAATGCACCACATGATTTTATTATTAATCATGAAGAAACGGACAGAAAAAAATTTTTAACTTTTGTTCATCGCACTTTTCAACCGACCGACACGCTTTATTTCCTCGAGTTTTTTCAAAATTATTATCGACAACACCACAGTTTAGAAACGGCTTTTGCGCATCATTTATTGCCTGATGATATAAAGGCGTTACAGCCCGTTGATACTATCGAATTGGCATTGGTTGGTTTTCATCAACAATTTTTTTCATTACCTGTTGCTCCCGACCGCACAAAAAAGCACGTATCGCATCCGCCGAAAAGCACTTGTAAACGCCTGAATATGTTTTTGCGTTGGATGGTACGCTCTTCGGCAAAAGGTGTTGATTTTGGTCTTTGGAAAAATATCAAACCGTCTCAATTACTTATGCCCCTTGATGTTCATGTGGACCGACAAGCGCGACAACTTAATTTACTCACACATACGAAGTCTGATTGGAAAGCAGTTTTAGAACTCACCGAAAATTTACGCGCATTTGATGCCGATGATCCGGTAAAATATGATTTTGCACTTTTCGGCATGGGAATTAAACAGTTGACAATTGACAGTTGACAATTGTCAACGACCAAGTATTATCGACGTTGTCAATTATCAACTGTTAATTAAATCGTTATCAATTGTCAACTGTCAATTGTCAATTAAAAACGTTTACTGTCCCGTAAAATGTTTCAACATGATTACTTCGCGTTCCGTGAGCGAGCGATAAGTACCGCGCGGTAAATCTTTTTTTGTTAAGCCGCCGTAATAAACGCGATCAAGTTTCTCTACTTCATAATGCAGGTGTTCAAAAATGCGGCGCACAATGCGATTCTTGCCGACATGAAGTTCTACGATAACTTCATTCTTCGCACCGGCTTCCAACATTTTAACGCTATCAACTTCTGCAATACCATCTTCGAGTGTCAATCCACCTGCAATTGCTTCTATGTCCGATGGTTTAATGTGGTGTGTGAGAACAACGTGATATATTTTTTTGATGCGGTAACTCGGATGCGTCATTTTTTGCGCCAAATCGCCGTCGTTTGTCAATAAAAGTAAACCCGTTGTTTCGCGATCAAGTCTACCGACCGGATAGATGCGCGTATGGATCGTGCGCGAAACAATATCCATTACCGTATTGCGTCCGCGTTCGTCATCGGTTGTAGTGATGGTATCTTTCGGTTTGTTCATCAAAATATAAACCTTTTGTTCTTGAGGTTTTATAATTTTTCCATTGAGTTTCACAACATCAGTCGCTTGAACACGATAACCTGGTTCGTTCATCACGACATCGTTCACCATTACTTCACCGTTCAGAATTATTTCGCCGGATTTCCGACGTGCAGCAACTTCGCACAAAGCTAAATACTTATTCAAACGCATATCCGAAACATCTTCGGCTTTATCTTTAGCTATGCGTGGTTTGAATACGGGTTTTTCACTCGTGAAAGATTTTTTCCCGAAAGTACTATTTGCGTCTCTTTTCTTTGGAGCGCGATCTGCCGGGTGTTTTTTTTTTACTTCTTTAGGTGCGTCGCCCGTTTCATTTCGCTCACGAAAATCTGAACGTGTATTTGCTTCAGAAATTTCTCTTTTCGGTTTTTCAAAAGAATCGCCTTCCGTGCGCGGCGTAAATTTTCTTTCCGGACGCGGTGAAGAATTGTCTCTATCGGAAAAACTGCGTTTCGGTCTGTCTGATGGATCGCCGTCCGTGCGTGGCGTAAATTTTCTTTCCGGACGCGGCGAAGAACTGTCTCTATCGGAAAAATTGCGTTTCGGTCTATCCGATGAA
>JAYTIA010000338.1:0-4763 GCA_043732145.1 Saprospiraceae bacterium | reverse complement strand
AAATTCTGCTTTACAAACGTTTAATCTTTAATAAAAAGTATTGTCAAATCAGCGTTATTTCGTCCTTGTTTAAAATAAAATATATCTCTTAACGTTTTTGCAACAGTAAGCTACCAGCCTTCAGTTATCAGCTATCGGTTTTTAAAATTTAGTGGCTGAATGCTGATACCCGAACCATAACGAAGATAATGAAATTTACTTTTACACTGTTCGTTTTCATACATATTTTTTTTTCGGTATCGGCACAATCGGTATTGAAAGATGGTGATGTTTATAAATTTTCAATTGCTGATGCCGGTATTTATAAATTGGATTATAATTTTTTGAAAAATGAACTGAAAATAGCTAATCTCGACCAAATTGATCCGCGTAATATAAAAATTTATGGTAACGGCGGCGGTATGTTGCCGGAAGCCAATAATATACAACGTCCGGCAGATTTAATTGAAAACAGTATCGTTATTGCAGGTGAAGACGACGGTAAATTTGATGCCGGCGATTTCATTTTGCTTTACAGTGTCGGAGCCGATAAATGGCAATTTAATGTAGATAAAAAAACTTTCGACAAACCCAAAAATATTTATGACAGTAAAACTTTTTATTTTTTAAAAATTACGGATAATAAAGGACTACGCCTCGCAACACAAACAAATCCGATCACTGCCGATTATAAAACTTCAACCTACGATTACAGAGAACGCTATGAAGTAGATCAAACAAATGTTTTAGCAAGTAATAGTTGTATGTGTACGCAAGGCGCGGGAAAAATTTGGTTGGGTGATGTGTTTACAGCGAATTTAACGCAACAGAATTACGCCAAGCAGTTTGATTTCTCGAACATCATAACGACTGAACCCGTAAAAGTTTTTGTACGTATGGCGGCTGAATCTGCCAATTATTCCGCTTTTAATGTTGACTTTGCCGGCAAATCAACCGCGCAAACTTTACAAGCTTCAACGCCTAATGGTTTGGAAGAAAGTAACGCAGACATCAGTACGATTGATGTTTCTTACTTGCCGACAGGAAATAATTTTGAACCGAAAGTAATTTTTTCTCCAAACAGTGCTGCGACAGCTTGGCTTGATTTTTTGCAAATCACGGTGCGAAAAACGCTCACTTATAATAATGTACCGCTGAGTTTTCGCGATTTAAAATCTTTGGATTATAATTCAACGGCGTATCAAATCGGTAACGTCAATGCAAGCGTAGATGTTTGGGATATTTCAACGCCTACAAATCCGGTCGGACAAAAATATACGCCTGCGGGCGCGAATATTTCATTTTCCGCAGCGAATAAAAAACAATTAAAAGAATTTATAGTCTTCGACAGAACGACAATAACCAATAAACCGGCCGCTGTCGGAAAAATTTCCAATCAAAACATTCATGGCATAGGTGATATTGATTTATTGATTGTTTATCCGAAAGATTTTGCAATGGCGGCTAAAAAATTAGCGGATTACAGACGCACACACTCAAATTATGCCGTTGAAGCTGTAGAAATCGGACAAGTTTACAATGAATTTTCGAGCGGCGGACAAGATCCGGCTGCAATTCGTGATTTAGCGCGTTTGTTGCACCAACGCAGCGCGCGATTCAAATATCTGTTGCTCATGGGTGATGGTTCTTTTGACTATAAACGCATTTATGCGTTGGGGAATCAGCAACCTTCCGATTTTATTCCGCCCTATGAAACAGATGAAAGTTTTGACCCTATCAATGCTTATCCAAGTGATGATTTTTATGGTTTACTTTCCGATGATGAAGGCGTAAACTTAAACGGCAGTTTGGATATAGGTGTCGGACGTATTACTTGCAAAACAGAAGACGAAGCTATGGGTGTAGTGAATAAAATCATTCATTACGAAAATTCTTTAGGAGATTGGCGCAACAAATCTGTTTTCGTGGCGGATAATGGCGACAATAATACGCACTTGAACGACGCAGATTTTATTGCCGACGGCGTTTTCAAACAATATCAAAACCTCAATATAGATAAATTGTACATTGATGCTTTTCCGCAAGTGGTTTCTTCGGGCGGAACGCGTGTGCCTGCAATAAATTCGGCGATTTATCAAGACCAATACAACGGCATGCTCACGATGACTTATTTAGGTCATGGCGGACCGAGTGGATTGGCGCAAGAACGTATTTTGCAAACACAAGACCTTGCTACTTGGACTAATTTCGACAAACTGCCTTTAATCATTACTGCAACTTGTTCTTTTTCCGGCTACGATAACCCTAAAGTAGTAAGTGCCGGTGAAACGGCTTTATTGAATCCGAATGGCGGTGCGGTTGCTTTATTTTCAACGGTACGTGCTGTTTATGCGAATACCAATGCACAACTAACACAAGCTGTTTTCGATAACATATTTGTCAAGAAAAATTCACAAGCACAAACATTAGGCGATATAATAGTTGCCGCAAAAAACAGCAGTAATACCGGCGTTAACGGACAAAAATTCACTTTGCTTGGCGATCCGTCTATGCGTTTGGCAATGCCGCATTATCAAATCAACACAAATACCATTAATAATAAATCGGCAGATAATTTTTCTGACACGATTAAAGCGTTGCAGACCGTAACGATTACAGGTGATATCAGAGATGAAAATAATCAAATTCTGAATAATTTTAACGGCACTATTTTTCCTACAATTTATGACAAACCCGTTACGGCGCGTACATTAGGACAAGATGTCGGAGCAACGGATCACAGTATTGCACGTGATTTTACGATTCAACGCAGTGTATTATTTAAAGGAAAAGCAACAGTGAAATCCGGAAAATGGTCGTTCAACTTTGTCATTCCAAAAGACATTGATTATCGTTTCGGTGTCGGAAAAATAAGTTATTATGCCACCGATAGTATTACAGATGCGTCGGGCAATTACGAAAAAATGGTTATTGGAGGTTCAAGTACTTTGACATCTGCGGCAACGCCGCCAAGTTTGCAATTATACATGAACGATGAAACATTTATTTCCGGCGGTACGACAAACCCTTCTCCGAAATTAATCGTAAATCTATCAGATAATTTTGGCATCAATGTTACCGGTACGAGTATCGGACATGATTTGACGGCACAATTAGATAGCACGAAAGACGTTTATGTGCTGAATAATTTTTACGAAGCCTTAAAAGATAATTCTAAACAAGGTGTTGTAAAATTTCCTTTAAGTAATTTGAATATCGGCGCGCATAAAATAAAAGTACGCGCGTGGAATTTAGCGGATTTATCGTCGGAAGCGACGATTGATTTTATTGTTTCGGCTGATGCTAACGGTTCTATCAAGCGCGTTTATAATTATCCGAATCCTTTTTCTAAAACGACGACCTTTGTTTTTGAACACAGTTTAGCGTCACAAAATGCAAAAATCGTAATTGGAATCTACGCTTTGAACGGTATTTTAATAAAAAATATTTCAAAAGATATTACAACCACCGATTCCGGCGTTAATTATGTAGATTGGGATGATACTGCCGATAGTGTGGAACTTGAACGCGGGTTTTATATTTATCGAATTACATTTACCGGTGTGGACTTACAAGGTAAAATTTTAACCGTTCAAAGTCCGGCGGGTAAATTTGTAAAAATAAATGAATAAGTCGATTGGTTAGTTGGTTAGTTAGTTTAAACCTAACTAACCAACTAACTAAGAATTAACAACTAATTTTTTTCCTTTGATAATTTTTTTTTACACGAACATGAAAAAAGCAATATTAACCTGCTTAACTTTATTGAGCATCTTATTATCCGTGAACAGTATTCAAGCCCAATGCGATCCCGTATCAGGTAAAAATGTATTAGGTCAACCCTGCGGTGGTACGATACAAACAGCTGTACCATTTTTAAGAATAAATCCGGATGCACGTTCAGGTGCGATGGGTGATGTCGGTATTGCGATTAGTCCGGATGCTAATGCAATGCACTTTAACGCTTCTAAATTAGCAATGGCTGACCAAAAATTTGGTGGGTCTCTGTCTTATACACCTTGGTTGCGCAATCTGGGTGTGAATGATATTTATCTCGCTTACTTAAGCGGATTTTATCAATTCGGTTCCGGTGTTAAGCAAGCAGTGGGCGTGAGTTTGCGCTATTTTTCGCTTGGCGATATTCAGTGGACAGATTACAACGCCGTTTCACTCGGTACCGGTTCTCCACGTGAATTTGAATTTGCCGCTTCTTATTCTCGCCAATTGAGCGAAAATTTATCGGTTGGTGCTACGGGTAAATATATTTATTCCAATTTAGCAACCGGTCAAAGTGTGAATGGTGGTGGTGCAGGAGAAGCCATACATTCAGGAACAAGTGGTGCGGTAGATATTTCTATGACCTACAAACAACCGATAAAAAGAAACGGCGGTAAAGGTGATTATACTGTCGGTGTTGCCATTTCAAATATAGGTGGCAAAGTTAATTATTACAAATCTCAAGATTTTTTACCGACGAATCTCGGTATTGGCGGTGCGTTAAATTTACCTTTCGATCAATTTAATCGCATTGTTTTTGCTTTAGATTTGAATAAATTTTTAGTGCCGACACCAATTCCGTTAGCACAAGATCCGACACGTTCTTGGAAAGATGTCGGTCCGGTTGCCGGTATTTTCAAATCATTCGCTGATGCCCCAGGCGGTTTCAGTGAAGAATTAAAAGAAGTAAACATTTCTGCCGGAGCGGAATACTGGTACGACAATCAGTTTGCTTTCCGTGCGGGTTATTTTTACGAAGATAAAGACAAAGGCGGTCGCCAATACTT
>JAYTIA010000337.1:0-4764 GCA_043732145.1 Saprospiraceae bacterium | reverse complement strand
AGATTATAAAAACGCGCCGCAATGGTTAAAAAAATTACTCGACGCGCAAGCCGATGCGATTAATTTTTATCTTTACAAACATCCGGAAATAAAACCTGCTCTACTCACACATTTTGAACCTTGGTTTCAATTACTTTGGACGGACGGCAGTATCGGTGCCATCAACACAGCCGATTTAACTACAGCCGATTTGAAATATGTTTATGGAAAAGGTGAAGGCATTGGTGCGATTGAGAAAACCATTGAAAATTTTAAAACCGGCAACCGGCAACCGGCAACCGGCAACCGCGACGAAATCCTCACCGGCTCCAACGGATTTGCATTTGCACCGTGTATTACTGAAAGCGGTAAATCTATTTTGTATATCAATCCGCACGTCACGTTTTATTTTCGGCCCGAAGTGCACGTCGTGAGTGAAGAAGGTTTGAATACTTACGGAGCCGTGACTTGGGGACAATTTTTTGTTTATCAAGGTTTTAATGAACATTGCGGTTGGATGCACACGTCAAGTTATACTGATATTGCGGATACTTACATCGAAAAACTTACGAAAACGAATGACTCACACAATCGAAAGGGTTATCCATACACGTATGAATATGACAAAACGCAAAAACCGGTGACGCAAAAAACAATTACGTTGAGATATAAAAATGGAAATAAGACGGAAACAAAAAATATAAAAGCACTTTATACGCAACACGGACCAATTATGGCAAAACGCAACGGGCAATGGTTGAGTTTGAAAGCTAATAATCGTTCTATGAACGGTTTGATTCAATGCTGGCAGCGCACAAAAGCAAAAAGTTTTGCGGAGTATGAAAAGACAATGGATTTATTGGCAAACACATCCAATAATACGGTTTATGCTGATGCGGAAGGCAACATCGCTTATTGGCACGGTAATTTTTTGCCGAAACGCGACACAAGTTTTAATTTTTCTAAACCTGTTCCGGGAAATACTTCTGCAACGGAATGGAGAGGTTTACATCCGGTAAGTGAGTCTGTGCATATTTATAACCCGAATAATGGTTGGATACAAAATTGCAATTCTACACCGTTTACGGCAGCCGGCAGTAACAGTCCGAAAAAAGAAAATTATCCGAAATATATGGCTCCTGATGGCGAAAATTTTCGCGGCATTAACGCCGTAAAAGTACTTTCTCGTCCGGAAAAAAAATATACGCTCGATAAAGTTATTGCTGCCGGTTACGATACAAATTTAGCGGCGTTTGAAGTTTTGGTGCCGGCACTCGTTAAAAGCTATCAGCAATTAGCTTTGAGTAATAAGTCTTCTCAAGACAGTTCAAAGCTCAAAGCTCAAAGCTCAAAACTCAAAGAAGCTATTCAAGTTTTAAAAAATTGGGATTTTCATTGTAACGAAACATCTGTCCCGACAACTTTAGCGATTGAATGGGGGCAACGATTATTATCTGCCATTCAAAAAGTAAAAATTGTGGACGATGAAGAAGCAGATCAAGTTGAAAAAACTTATGCGTTCATCCGAACCGCGCAACCGAATGAACTTTTGCAACCTTTTATTGAAACGTTAGATGATTTAGAAAAAAAATTCGGTACATGGCAAGTCGCGTGGGGAGAAATCAATCGCTATCAACGTATCTCGAATGATATTGACCAAAAATTCGACGACAACAAACCGAGTTTACCCGTCGGTTTTGCGTCTTCAACTTGGGGTATGTTGCCTTCTTATACTGCGCGATATTTTCAGGGTACGAAAAAAAGATATGGCGTGAACGGTAATAGTTTTATTTGTGCCGTCGAGTTCGGAGCAAAAATAAAAGCCAAATCTTTACTTGCCGGCGGTGAAAGTGGCGACATAAAATCAAAACATTTTTCCGATCAAATGAAAATGTATACACAAGGTCAATTCAAGGATGTTTTATTTTATAAAGCAGATGTTTTGAAAAATGCGCAGAGAAATTATCATCCGGGTGAGTAATTGTATGAATCAGGATTTTCAGAATTGACAAGATTTTCAGAATTTATGAAAGTTCTAATTTATAAAATTATAATTCTCTTAATTCTGAAAATTCTGATTCAGACAACGATAATATTAAAAAATGCACAAACTTTGGAAATCATTCCCGGCTGTAACGGCTTTTAGTGGTTGGAATAAATTTTTGGTGGTAGTCCTTCGCGCATTAATGTGGATTGTAAATTTTTTTTATGTAAAAAAACGCTTTGCACCTCCGCTCTATTTTCATGACGACCCGTTACATTTTACTTTCAGCGATTTAATTTATTTCGCGTATAAATATTATTTGCATCCGCCGATAATGGATGATGCCGACGGTAAAACCGCCCGTTTTTTTAAAAATCGTCAACCTATTTTTTCTCGAAAAGAGTTTCAAGTAATTCAACGAATAACGATAACCGCCGCAGGCGATTTAATGCCTTATGAATGGATTCAAAAAAAATACTGCACACATCTTTGGGATGACATTGCCGACGATTTTCTTTCGAGCGATTTTATTTTTGCGAATCTCGAAACACCGATTGACGTATCTAAACCACTCGTTTTAGTACCGGAAGTGATGTTGAATGATATGTTGTTTAATGCGGACGAAGAGATGTTTGAGATATTTATGGGTATTAGGTATTGGGCATTAGGTATTAGGCCAAATCGAATACCCAATACCCACTCCCCAATACCAATTCTTTCAACCGCCAACAATCACGCATTAGATATGGGTGAAGCGGGCGTATCGGCAACAATAAATTTTTTGGAAGAAAAAAAGATTTTACACACCGGTACATCGCGCACACTCGAAGAAAAATTTAATTTTCCGGTCATTGAACATAACGGTATCCGTATTGCTTTCATCGCCTATACCTATTCGATGAATAAATTTACGAACCCGATAGATAAACCTTGGTTGGTAAATCACTGTGAAGTAAATCAACCGAATGCGGATATGTCCCCAATACGCGAAGTAGTACAACACGCTCGCGAAAAACGCAACGCCGATTTAGTCATCTTAAGTTTGCATTTCAGCAATGCGTATCAAGCATATCCGTGTGTGCATATTATCGAAAATGTAAAAAGAATTTTTTTTGAATGCGGTCCGGACATAATTCTCGGCAATCACGCGCACAACATTCAACCGGCAGCACGTATTGATTTCGTTTGTCCATTCACAAAAAAACAAAAGCACGGATTCGTCAATTTTGCTTCCGGTGATTTCATCGCCTACGATATTTTTAATTGGGGACATTTGACGCAGTATCTGAAATTGCATATTGTTAAATTAGAGGACGACGGATGTCAGACAACAGACAACAGAAGTGATAATAGTCTGTCGTCTGTTGTCCATCGTCCATTGTCCATTCTTGAAAAAGTAGATTTCGTACCGGTGTACGTGTGCGGTATTTATCAAGATAAGGATAACCGCGAATTGCGTTTATTAGATGCCGCAAAATTATCGGAACAAATAAAAAACAATACAGCACCCAATTTTTTAACGTCACATCACAGAAAAGAATTTGAGGCGTTGGAAAATTTTTATAAGTGGTATATTTTAAACGAAAGTGTTTAAAAAACTACAAGCAGGCTATATATTTATACATCGCTCACTCCCAAAAACGTTGCCTCAAAGCTTTTGTCGGAATCCAACACGCTTCTTTTTGTCCGAACCAACGATAGCGATTTTTTGCCAAAATGCCGTAAAAAAAATCAGAAATAAAACGCGGAATAATATTTAAGAAATAACCGTATCGCCACACGCCATCCAAGTATTTAAATGTACAAATAATAGCAGCAGATTTTGTATAAACCAAATTATTATCAATCAGCACAACCGTTTGCAAATCTAAATGTTTAAGGTTAAGATTATTTAATATCGCTTGACCGCGTTCCGATTGTTGAGATGTGAACATTAAATTACCTTTGCTGTCGTGATTTATCAGAAATTGAACTTCTGTCGAACATAAATTGCAGACACCATCGAAAAGTAATAAAGGTTTATCGGGTAGTAAATCCATGATTATTTGTTTCTAAATTCTCATTTAATTGATATAATTCCGGTAATTCTAATTCAATTCCGGTTATTTTTGCGCGTTTTTATTTGATTATTAAATAACAAAAAATTCATGTCGAAAGTTCTCATAATCGGTGCCGGCGGAGTCGGACAAGTAGTTGTACACAAATGCGCCCAAAATCAGGATGTTTTTTCAGAAATTCTGCTCGCAAGTCGTACTAAAAGTAAATGCGATACAATTGCCGAAGTTGTACAACAACGTTACGGTGTAAAAATAAAAACGGCAAAAATTGATGCGGAAGATGTGCCGGCACTCGTTAAACTCATGCGCCGTTTTAAACCCGTAATGGTGATAAATGTCGCACTTCCTTATCAAGATTTAACAATCATGGACGCGTGTCTCGAAGCGGGTGTGCATTATTTAGATACAGCTAATTATGAACCGAAAGACGTTGCGAAGTTTGAATATTCGTGGCAATGGGCGTATCAAGAGCGTTTCAAAAAAGCGGGATTAATGGCAGTCTTAGGTTGCGGTTTCGATCCGGGCGTCACAAATGTTTTTACGGCTTATGCCGCTAAACATCATTTCAAAGAAATACACACGCTTGATATTGTTGATGCCAATGCCGGTTCGCATGGAAAAGCATTTGCTACGAATTTTAATCCTGAAATAAATATCAGAGAAATTACACAAAACGGGAAATACTATGAAAATGGTAAGTGGGTAGAAATTCCGCCCTTCTCGATTATGAAAGCGATAAATTAT
>JAYTIA010000336.1:0-12220 GCA_043732145.1 Saprospiraceae bacterium | reverse complement strand
TAAGTCATAATCACGCGGGCGTTTGGACGGACAGTCGTTATTTTTTGCAATGCGAAAAAGAAATTGCGGGTTCGGAATTTCAAATGCACAAACAACTGCAACAAGGCGCACCGGAACATATCGAGTGGTTGTCCAAAAATTTAAAATCCGGCGATATGGTGGGTTGCGACGGTAAATTATTTTCGCCGGCGCAAATTCGCGCCATGAAACGCGCTTTCGAAAAAAACGACATCGAATTAGTGACACACGTTGATATGGCAAATCGCGTTTGGGAAAATCGACCGCCGATGCCGGACGCAAAAATTTTTGAACATCCGGTTGAATTTTCCGGCAAATCGCGTGATGAAAAACTTGCCGATATTCGCACTAAAATGCAAACCGAAAATGCAAATTATCATTTAGTAACTACGCTCGACGATATTGCTTGGACACTCAATTTACGCGGATCTGATGTAGAATGTAATCCGGTTTTTTATGCGTATATGGTGATAGGTTTAGAAAAAACTTGGTTGTTCGTTGATGAAAATAAATTGGACAATAGACAATGGACGATGGAGAATGGACATATAACACTTCAACATAAAAAAAATAACAACCCGGCGAAAATCGAAAATCAAAAATCGAAAATCGAAAACCGTCCTTATGAAGATATTCATGTTTTTTTACAAAAACTAAAACGCACCGATACAATTATTGTGGATGCTGGTAATGCGAATTACGCACTCGTCAACGATATTAAAAAAGCAAAAATAGTTGAGCATGAAACTTTTTCTATCTTGATGAAAGCTATGAAAAATCCGATAGAAATGGAACACATTCGCAACGTAATGGTGAAAGATGGTGTAGCACTCGTGAAAGCGTTTATGTGGTTGGAACACACACTTGATACACGCACCGTGAAAGAATACGAATTTGCTTCCATGTTGGCGCAATTCAGAAGCAATCAACTGCATTATTTCGGTGAAAGTTTTGATGCAATTGTCGGCTATAAAAGTAACGGCGCAATGATGCACTACAAACCAAGCATAACAGATTCGGCAGAAATAAAAAAAGAAGGTATTCTACTCGTTGATTCCGGCGGACAATATGCTGACGGCACAACTGATATTACGCGCACAATTGCTCTAAGTGAACCGACAGCCGAACAGAAAAAACATTTTACACTCGTGTTGAAAGGACATATTGGAGTGGCGCGTGTTGTTTTTCCGACGGATACAAAAGGTGTGCAATTAGATATTTTAGCGCGTCAGTTTTTGTGGCAACACGCACTTAATTTCGGACACGGAACCGGTCACGGTGTCGGTTTTTTTATGAATGTGCACGAACCGCCGCAAGGTATTGTCGCAGGGTTAAATTCGAGAGGTATAACACCACATCAAGTCGGCATGCTTACGTCGAATGAACCCGGCTTTTATTTGGAAGGACAATATGGTATCAGAATAGAAAATTTGATTTTGTGTGTAGAAAAAACGATTTCCGATTTCGGAAAATTTTTGTGTTTTGAAACAGTGACGTTGTTTCCCTTTGATTGGCAACTCATTGATGACGATTTGCTCACAGATGAAGAAGCACGGTGGGTAAATGATTATCACGACCGCGTTTATAAGAATCTTGCGCCGCATTTGAATGAATCGGAAAAAAAATGGTTGGAAAATCAATGTACTTATGACTATACGAGATTGTTTTAATCAATTTAGATATAGTCTTTTAAGGGAGGCGAGTCAAGAAAATAAAGTATAACAAATTATTAAACCCTTCAAATTTCCAAAAATATTAAATTTTTCAGGCGAAATTTTGAATAATTCTGCTGTTCTTTATAAATTTGTTTTATAATCAAAAAATTTATTTATTTCTCATTCCTTATCGTTAACACCTTACACCAACTCCATTTTAATTTGGAGATGAACACACAAAACGAAATGAACAGCACAATTTTAATATTTACAGCGAATGACGCAGATCAAGTTCGACTTTCACAATTAGCAAATGAAGGCAAAGAAATTCAACGCCTCCTCAACGGGTCGCCGCGCAAAAATTATGACGTGGTGCTTTCTCCCGAATCTTCGACTGACGATATTATTAAGGAACTCAACGTACAAAACAGAACCGTTGAAATTTTGCATTACGCCGGACATTCTGACGGCAATTCCATTTTGCTCAACGACACACAAGCCAATGCCGATGCCTTAGCCAAAAAATTGCAAAGTATTGGCACACTTAAATTGGTTTTTATCAATGGTTGTTCGTCGAAAGGTCAAGTGCAATTTTTTCACGCCGCGGGTATTCCTTTCGTCATTGCTACTTCGCGTCCGATTGATGACGATAAGGCTTTTTGGTTTGCAAAACAGTTTTATAACTATTTGACAATCGGGCGGTCATTGCAAAAATCTTTTGAAGCCACGATACTCGATGCGAATTTTCAAAAAAAGAATGTACCATTTTTAAATGAACGTGCTATCGGTCGCATTGCTGACATACAAACAGACGCAATTCCTTGGGCTTTGTACATCCGTGAAGGTGCTGAAACGCAAGATTATTCTTTGCCCTTCAATCAAAATAAATTATCGGCAACTCCTGAACTGAATCATAAAAATTTTCTGGATAAAATTATTTTCGCTTTGGCATCTGTTGAGGATTATCCCAATTTGAAGAATATTAAAAATTTGGCAAAAAAAATAGAGATGGTGGAAGTGCAACAGGGTAAGAAAGTTTCTGAATTATTGAAAATTTTGCCTTATACAATGAGTTTATGTATTCAAAAAATTGTGGCAGAAATCGAAAGAGATAGTGAGTATTACCGTTTACAACTGTACAATTACACCTTTTTATTTGAAACAATTTTGCATTTTACCGCTTCGATATTGATGGCGCAAGTTTGGCAACATAAAAAAAATATATCGGCACAAAACCTGGAAAAATTTTTGGAATTTGGTTCATTTTGGAAAAAAAGCAGGTTAGACCAATCTCCAAACGATTATAAATTTATAATTTTGAAAATGATAGATTGGCTAAATTCTTTGGAATTAAGCATACCGTTTCAAAAAAATGATATTGAAAGACTCATTGTTTTCTTAAACTCAAATGATTTTGAAGCAGCTTCTGAGTTTTTTTACCGGCAAAAATCAATTTACAATCAACGTATTAGACTTTCCGACACTGAAGCTATTGAAAACTGTTTCAAAAGTCAAGAATATCTAAATCAAACTTTCTATGCTTTTAAAAACTTAGCAGTTAATAATATGGCTTCTGTTCGTGGCATTAACGTTATGAATTTTCGGCACGTTGAAACCAATTTTGATAATGTTGTATCAAAATTAATCATTAACGAAACTGAGCAATCTCCTGTTTTGGGTTCAAAAATGTTAGAAAACAAATCGGTTTTGTGGTACAGTTCAAATGATAATGACCTTGATGTTATTCTCGATATTCCCGACAAACTCAATTTATTTCCATTCATCATTGACCTCAACGCATTTACTGAAAAATACAGTAGTGAAGTCGCCCTTTACCTTTTTATAGGCTATTTCGGTGATGCATCAGGTATCAATTGTTACCATTTTGTTTCTGTTAATGATAATAGTATAATTTGGAAGTTTGACGAAAATCAAAATAAAATCAGTTCACAGCACATCGGTCAAACGACAAGTTTGACACATCAAGCCAATCATTTGATGGTGCGTGCCGGTGAATTTAAAAAATATTTATCGGAGTTTAAAGCAATTTTTTTGAACGCATAATGGTTGGCATTGAATCCGTTAGGATTCATTTCGTTTTAAATTTACGAAGATTTTTAATTTTTTTATGTTTTTGCAGTGCCTGATGGCACTTTATACAAAATTTTTCGTTTTTCATTTTTCGTTTTTTATTATCCATGCCGAGTCCTTTTAAACTTTTTGAGCCTTACGGCTCTCAAGATAAAGATAAATTTTTTGGTCGCGACGACGAAGTTTTCGCGCTCTATAATTTATTGCAACAAACGCGCTTGGTTTTAATTTATGGTGCATCGGGAACAGGAAAAACGAGTGTGATTAATGCGGGTTTGCCGAAAGTTTTTAAACTCACGGATTGGTATCGCGTGTCGGTGCGCAGAAAAGATGAAATAAATAAATCGTTTAGAGAAGAATTAGCGCGACTGACAAAACAAAACGAAGTTCAAGATGTTGCAAAAGGCATCGAACAATTATATGAATCGCGTTGGATACCGATTTATTTGGTATTCGATCAGTTTGAAGAATTGTTTACACTCGGCAATCACGATGAGCGCGTACAATTTTTTATAGATTTACAGGCTCTTTTGGATAAAAACTTGCCATGCAAAATTATTCTTTCGATGCGCGAAGAATATATCGGACATTTATACGAATACGAACCCCTGTTGCCAACGCTTTTCGATAAACGTTTTCGCGTTGAACCGATGAAAGATGCAACAGTGAAAGATGTAATAACAAAAATGTGCGCTTCCGGCGGCGTTGAACTCGAAGCCGGTACGCAAACGGCTGGACAAATTTTGGATAAAATAAAAGAAGGCGAAGACGGTAAAATACAACCCGTGCATCTGCCGTATTTGCAAGTGTATTTGCATTATTTATTTGAAAACGCGACAAAAACCGGCGGCAAACCGATTTTTACAAAAACCGGCATTGATGCCGTCGGGAAATTGGGCAATGTGTTGAAAGATTATATTGAAAAGCAATTGGAAGCTGCCAAACAATTTTTTACGACAACGCAAGGGCTGCCTGAAAATTTTGCCGGCAATTTGCTCGACGAATTTGCTACTGTTGAAGGCACCAAACAATCGCGTAAAGCAGCTGAACTTGCCGAAACGCTGCACACCACACGTGATAAAATCCGTGAAGCACTCGGCTATTTTACCGAACGCAAACTTTTACGCGCCGACGAAAACGATGTAGAACGCTACGAACCGGTGCATGACGTAGTGGCAAAACAAATTCACGAATTGCGCTCGGCTGAAGATAAAGAATTTCGCGCTTTTGCGCGCCAATTGGAAATCGCCCACGAGAATTGGGAAAAAGATCACCGAAACGATTTGCGCTTAATAAACAAACTCGATCTGGTAAAAACCAAACAATTTGAACAACAATTGAAAGATTTACCGGATTATGAAACGAAATTGTCTGTATTGATTCTTAAAAGTCAAAAACATATTGAAGCCGGTGAAAAAAAAGAAAAACGACGCCAACAAATTTTGAGAAGGGTTACAACGGTGGCAGTGATTGGGTTTTTGATTGCAGCGGGTATTGGGTTTTGGGCTTTTAAAGAAAAAGATTTGGCAGAAGAAAGTTTGAAAAAATTTAAAGAAGAAGAAGGAAAGCGACAAGTTGCTGAACGACAAAAAGAAAAAACCGAATTCATGGAATTGATGGATCAAATTAATAACGATATTTTACCGGCAGGTTTTTGTCCGAATGATTCTATGAGACGAGTGATAGATACAGTTGCCAAACACCAAACTGATGATGCAGGTTTGCAACAAAAAATTAGAACACTAAAAGAAAATTTAAAAATAAAAAATTGTAATTGAAGCAATACAATTTAACAACATGACAACCAAACACCCTATTTTATTTATTTTATTTTTATTTTTTGCGGCTGCCACACACACCTTTGCGCAAAACGGTAAAACTGTGCCTTGTAAAAATTACGATTGTGCTTTTAGTAAAGCTAAAGCAGCCTATTTCGCTAACGATTTTGTAAATGCTTTTAAATTTTTTAAAGCAGCAAAAGCATTTGATGCAACAAAAACCAATGAAATTGATATTTGGATTGAAAAAACTTTTACTGCCATAAACGCCCAACGCGACGAAGCACGTAAAGCAAAGGATTTTGCCGTTAAAGCGCGAGCTAAAACCGATAGTGTTTTATTGGTAGTTAAACAGGAAAAACAAAATGCTATTTTATCCCGAAATAGAGCTGATAGCTCTGCAAAAATAGCAGATGTGCAAAAAGTCGCCGCAGAAAATCAACGCTACCGTGCAGACAGCACTGCAAAAATTGCAGAAGCACAAAGAAAAAAAGCACAAGACGTGCTTGATAAAATTTATTTTTATGAAGATAAATTTGGTTTAGCTTATGATAAAAATGAAAACAAATATGGCTTTATTGACAAAGACTTGAATACAACAATTAAATTTAAATATAATGAGGCAGTGCAATTCAAATATCCGGGTTTCGCAAGAGTAAAAATAAATACTTCCAATTTTTATATTGATACAGAAGGTAAAGAATATAAATTGGTAACTGAAATTGGCGAGTTAGATAACTATGTCTTGGCATTAGATATGAGGCAAAAAAGATTCAAACAAATTCCTACTCGAATTTTTCAAAATGTCCAACTTTCAATGTTATTTCTAAATACATTTAATTTAACAACTTTATCTTCAAAGATAGGAAAACTTAACAATTTAACTTATTTAAGTTTAAGTAATAAAAGCACTGAATTCAATACTATTAATTTTTTAGATGTTTCAGATAAGGATACAAAAAAACCATATTTTTATTCGAGATTTCCAACCTATAAATTTGTTGATACAATTATATCCAAATTTAAAAATAAAGTTACTTTAATAGCGCCAAAAAAAATTTTTGTTAGTACATTTAGTACAATCAATTCAATTGTAAAGATTAATTCGTTTGATATTTTACCAAGAGAAATTGGAAATCTAAAAAAATTAATATTTTTGTTTATAGAAAATAATAGATTAACTTTTATTCCTAAAGAAATTGGGGATTTAAAGAATTTAAAGGATTTACGATTAACTAATAATGAACTGATAAATCTTCCTGTCGAAATCGGAAATTTGAACCATTTGACTTTTTTGGATTTAAGTTATAATCAACTGAAATTACTACCGTTAGAAATCGGAAAACTTTACTCCCTCAAGAATTTGGATTTACAAAGAAATAAACTAACAACTTTTCTGCCGGAAATCGGAAAACTTTGCGCCCTCACAAGTTTGGATTTAGCCGAAAATCAACTTACAACTCTGCCGCCGGAAATAGGAAAACTTTCAGCGCTTACTCGGTTGAATTTAGGAGGAAATCAACTGACAATACTTCCCGCGGAAATCGGAGAGCTTTCCGCACTTACAAGTTTGGATCTAGGCTTCAATCGACTGACCAATCTTCCGTCTGAAATCGGAAAACTTTCTACTCTCAAGTTTTTATATTTGGGCGGCAATAATCTAACAACGCTTCCGGCAGAAATCGAAAAACTTTCTAAATTAGATTATTTAGATTTAAGAGGAAATCCAATATCCGTATCTGAAAAAGAAAAAATAAAAAAACTTTTGCCGAATTGTAATATTCTATTTTAAAAAACTCCAAACCCCACCAAAATATCCTCACCCGAAAGTTTTTCGTGCGCGAAAACTTCGGCATCAACACCGTTTGCGCGAAAAATATAATTTTTTTCGCCTTCCACATCCGGTAACCAAGCCAATGCGGTGCCGTTGGTTATATATTCGCGCATTTTGCGTTTCAGGCTTATTATATTATCGTTGTCGGTTAAATAGATAAAAAATGCAAGTAATAATTTTTTTTTCGGTGCGATTTATTTATTTCAAGACACTCGTAATTTCACAATTTGAAAATAAATTCCGTCTAAATGGTCAAAATCGTTATCATTCGTGATTAGAGTTGCACCTGTAAGATATGTAGTTGCAGCAATCCACAAATCATTCTTACCCATATTTCGTGCAGAAAATCCTGCCGGAAGTTTTCTCTCATTAAGTTTACCTTTGCTGTAAGCATCGATTTCAGCATAAGTATTCAATAATTCTCGTTTAATAATGGGAATCGGGTGCAAGTTTACAATCAACTCTTCGAGAATATTATTTTTTCGTTCACCCCAATTATTTTGGAGCGCAAAAGACAGTATTTCTCCAACTGATGAAATAGATATTGAAGTAGTATTTTCCCGTTCAAGAACTCCAAGTTTGGAAAGTTCAATTCTGACAATCGGGTTTTCTCGAATGAGGTAGATTAGTATGTTTGTGTCTAAAATATAAACCATTTTAAATTTTAATCTTCGACTATTTCGGTATGTTGTTCAATATAATTTTCTAACGGTATATCTTTAAATAATTTAATGACTTTATGAAAATTTTCCCAATCAATACTATAATTTTTTTTAATTTCCTCAACATCAAAGGGCGTGTTATCAAGTTCTCCTAATGACGCAATATCAAAGGTTTTTTTTTGTGCGTTGAGTTTATCGGGCAATAAGTCTTTTTTGAGCACTTGTTCTTTTTTACCTTTTTCTTTCAATGAGGCAGGTACTTGAACATAAGGCAATGTTCTAAGAAAATTGACCAATGAATCAAACTCATTATCCGAAACTTTAACAGTCAGTTCTCGCATCTTTGAATTATTTTAAAAATAAACAAAAATAGGTCTTTTTAAGAAAAAATATAACAAGAAGGGTAATTATTTCTGAAGTTTTAATTTGTAAAATTAGTGGTTTAAAAAATTTATTTCAACTAAAAACCTCAAACCCCACCAAAATATCTTCGCCAGATAATTTTTCGTGCGCAAAAACTTCGGCATCAACTCCGTTGGCGCGAAAAATATAATTTTTTTCGCCTTCCACATCTATTAACCAAACTAAGGCGGTGCCGTTGGTGATGTACTCGCGCATTTTAAGTTTGAGACTTATTAAATTAACCCGCCCGCACACCATCTTCACTCCAAAAAACAAAACGCTTGTTTCAGTCTCCGCTAATAACTTAAGTCATGTTTCCGCAATTCATCCGCCGGCACACCTTCCCAGTTGTTCGGTACGTTTCCCATGTAACCAATATCTTTTATACCCGGTTCGGAAGTATAAAATCCGGTCATTGTTAAATTGCGCATTCTGTTAAAAAATGCAACACCTTGACGGTACTCAGGTTTGACTTTATCCGGATACGCAATTTCATCGCACATAGCGAGGCGTTGTGCTGTTGTACAATCCGAAAATTTATTGCCGTATAATTTCATACATTGAATATCCAACCAACGCAAACCACCGCGCAACGGAACTTGATAATCCGGTTGGTCTTTTGCCGTAAATTCTATAAACGCCGGAACCCCGGCTTGCGTTGCACTGCCCGAAACCGCATCTGCCGGTACAATTATATCGCACAAAATGGCAATTGTTTTCATTTCATCTTTCGTAAAAAATGTTTCGCTTTGCAGTTGATTTTCATAAACATTTTCTGCGTCGGTGCGCCATGAGTCGGGTTTTGCTTTTTCTTTATCTTTTATTGATGCTTCAAGAACCGGATTTTCTGCTTTGCCCGTATTCGGTGCAGCAACAACACCGGCAGAAATTAAAATAGCTTTGAGAGAATCGCGCCTTTTCATATTAATTCGTTGATTCGTTAATTCGTAGATTTATTAATAATTATAGAGATTGGCGTCGCAAAATACAAAAAAACTTTCTGTTCAAATAATTTTCGCTAAAATTCGCAATTATTTTTCATCAACCTACACAAATATAAATACATTTTTTAACTTCGCTGCATCAAAACGAGTTGATAATTGAGAGTTGACAGTCAAAAAGCATTTTTTTACTGTCAGTTGTCAAATATTAGCCGATTAAATATCACCCGGATACACTGTCACTCATGCAATTACAATTACAAGCCCGTAAGACGATACTAATTATTGTCCTTATCATCTCTTTCATAAAATTAGATGCACAAAAAACTTTCCCGCACAACGGCGTCTACGACGAACGCGAAGGCACATATGCTTTCACAAATGCAACAATTTATGTGTCACCCACGCAAATTTTAGAAAATGCGACGTTGGTGATTCAAAAAGGAAAAATAATTGACGTTTGGACGGGGGCAATTGCAAGGGTTGCACCTACGGATGCCGTTACAATTGATTGTCGGGGAAAATTTATTTATCCGTCTTTCATTGATATTTTTTCCTCGTATGGTATGCCGGAAGTAATACCGAATATTGTCGGTCCGGGACGCGGCAGACGCCCACCGCAATTTATTTCAAATAAAAAAGGTGCATTTGCTTGGAACGAAGCCTTAAAAACGGAATTTAAAGCCGTCGAAAATTTTTCCGTTAATGAAAAAGATGCCGAAGCTTGGCGTACTGCCGGATTTGGTACTGTGATGTCGCATCGTCTGGACGGGATTTCGCGCGGTGCAGGTGTTTTGGTTTCACTCGGCGATGAGCGCGAGAACGAGGTGATTATGAAACCGATGGCGGCAAATATTTTGTCGTTTTCAAAAGGCAGTTCTACGCAAGATTATCCGTCGTCACTAATGGGTTCGATTGCTTTGTTGCGTCAAACTTATTTAGATGCACAATGGTACGCGACAACTAAATCATCGGAAGAAAAAAACTTGACACTCGAAACTTGGAATAATGTGCAAGCATTGCCGCAAATTTTTGAAGTGAGCGATAAATTAGAAGCCCTGCGTGCGGGAAAAATTGCGTCGGAGTTTGGCAAATCTTTTATCATCAAAGGGCGCGGCGATGAATATCAACGCCTCGATGATATGAAAAAGATGAACACCGCATTTATTTTGCCCATCAATTTTCCGGAACCTTACGATGTGGAAGACCCAATCGATGCGCAACAAATTTCTCTCGCCGAATTAAAACACTGGGAACTTGCACCGTCAAATCCGGCGCGATTAGCGACAAGTTCTATTCCGTTTGCATTCACTTCGACCGGTTTAAAAGATAAAAAAGATTTCTTTAAACAAATTCAAAAAGCAATTGATGCCGGACTTTCAGAAGAAAATGCATTAGCGGCACTCACCACAACGCCTGCAAAATTACTCGGCGTTGATTCCGAACTCGGAAGTTTAGAACGCGGCAAATGGGCAAATTTCGTCATCACCAACGGAAAAATCTTTTCGAAAGACACGAAATTTTATCACAATTGGATAAAAGGTAAAGGTTTTATCGTTAATGATTTAGATATTCCGAGTTTGCAGGGGAATTATAATCTAATTGTTGGAGATGTCAATTATAAAGGCATGACGATTACAGAAACAGGTCGCGACTTATCTGTTTTAGTTTATAAAAACGATACAACGAAATCAAAAGCAGATGTGGTTCAAGCGAAAAATAATATTACGATTACTTTCCTGCCGCCCGGTGATAGTATGTCGCAACGCAATAATTTGGTGCGTTTATTCGGCGTATATGAAGGCGGTGCGTTTAAAGGTCGCGGACAACTTGCTAATGGTGATTGGGTAAATTGGTCGGCGGCTCCCACTTCTGAATCATTACCGAAAGCGAAAGAAAACTCGAAAACACCGCCGGCATTGCCCCGAAAAGATATCGGAGAGGTTGTTTATCCTTTTAATGCTTACGGCAAAACGGAATCGCCAAAAGCGTCCCGTCTTGTCATTAAAAATGCAACAGTTTGGACGAGTGATACAGAAGGTGTTTTAGCCGGTACTGATGTTTTGATAGAAGCAGGAAAAATTTTGCAAATCGGAAAAAACTTATCGCCTTTAAACGCCGTAACGGTTGACGGCACCGGAAAATACTTGACAGCCGGTATTATTGACGAACATTCGCATATTACGGTATCGAAAGGTGTGAATGAAGGTACACAAGCATCGTCGGCAGAAGTGCGTATCGGTGATGTGTTGAACTCGGAAGATGTGAATATTTATCGCCAACTCGCGGGTGGGGTTACATCGAGTCATATTTTACACGGTTCCGCTAATCCGATTGGCGGACAAACTGAATTGATAAAATTGCGTTGGGGTGTTTCTCCGGAAGGATTAAAATATACAAATGCACCGAAGTTCATAAAATTTGCACTCGGCGAAAACGTGAAGCAATCGAATTGGGGAGATGATAATCGCATCCGTTTCCCGCAAACGCGTATGGGTGTCGAACAAGTTTACGATGATTATTTTACACGTGCAGAAGAGTATGCGGCGCTCAAAAAATCCGGCAAAACTTTTCGTCCGGATATTGAACTCGACGCAATTCAAGAAATTATTGAAGGCAAACGTTTTATCACTTGTCACAGTTACGTGCAAACCGAAATCACAATGATGATGCGCGTGGCGGAAAAACACAAAGTGCGCGTCAATACATTTACGCACATTTTAGAAGGTTATAAAGTGGCTGATAAAATGGCAAAACACGGCGCGGCTGCCGGTACTTTTTCCGATTGGTGGGCGTATAAATTTGAAGTGTATAATGCAATTCCACAAAATGCCGGCAT
>JAYTIA010000335.1:0-1734 GCA_043732145.1 Saprospiraceae bacterium | reverse complement strand
TAAGGTGCAGTAAATTTTTCGGTATTATGAATCAAAAAATGCTTATTTTTGAAGCAATGTGTGATAAAAATTATTGGAAATAATTAAAATAAGATGTAGATATGAAAAAAATAATTTTCTTTTTTGCTTTAGCGGCAATTATTTTTATGCAAGTGAAATGTAAACCCGCAGCCGAATGTTGTATGCCAGAACCTACCGGTGGCACTGTCGTTTTTAATTTCAAAGCTCAGTATGATAATGCGCCTTTGGTAATGTACAAAACTTACATGCTCAATGGCAAAAAAATTCAGTTCTCGGGTATCAATTTTTTGATAACTAAAGTTTGTCCGGCAGCAAAATTAGATTGTCTGGCGCGTTCAATCAACGTTGATTTTTCAGGTCATACAGATTCTATTAAAGCAGCTCGCGGCACTTCCGACACACTCGCAATTGAAGGTGGTACTTATGCTTCTCTGACATTTGGCATCGGCGTTGACTCTGTTGATAATAAAAAATCGCCAAAAGATTTTGTGGCAACAACGGCACTCGGCGATGTCCAAAATTATTGGTATGGTTGGAATGGTTATATTTTCTTAAAAATTCATGGCGTTATGGATGTAGACGGCGATGGAAAATTTGAAACACCGGTAACACTTGATACCGGCAGCGATGCTTGTTATCGTTCATTTGGCGTTTCAAAAAATATCACGCTTAATACAACGCCAACCGTTTTTAGTTTCCAACTCAATGTCAATAAATTATTACAAGGTTACGACATAGTTAAAACGCCTTCTACCCAAACTTTTTCTGAATTACCGCAAATGAATTTTTTGATGACTAATCTGCAAAACGCAATTAGTACGAATTAAGCTAATTGGTCAATTGGTGATTGGTTTCTGAATCAGAATTTTAAAAATTTCCGGAATGTAAACCTTATTTAAGAACTAATTTCATTTTTCACATTATATTAATTCCGGTAATACCTGTAATTCTGATTCAGAAACCAATTACCAATAAACGAATCAATTAATAACCATTAACCCTTGTTCCATTGGATTTAAATTATCTTTCAACACCTCAAAAAAAGCATCGCCGTGCTTCATATACAGCGGAATAAAATTATCTGTGCGCTCTTGCAAGCCTTGATTGGGAAATAATTTTTGTTGCAAAGCGCGGAGCTGATTCAAACTTGTTTCATGTCGTTGCTTTTCCGCCTTCACCAACCTTGCTTCAATCGCCTCTACAGCTTGTAATTGTTTGGTTTTTTCTGCTAAAACTGTTTTTTCTAAAGAAGCATCTACGGACTTTGCTCGCTCCGTAATTTTATCGAAAATAGCGGCTAATTCTTTCTTCTCTTCTTCAAAACTCAACATTTGTGTTGTATTACCGGCGATATATTTTTTTGCGAGAACGTCCGGATGCAAAGCCAAGTCTTTTAATTGAAAATTATTTTGTTCTTTATCAACCGGTAATTGTCCGGTGTCAATTTTCAACCGACTTAATTTCTCCTGCGTTGTTTTATCCAACCACAACACCGAATTCCTTCTCACGAGCATTGGAAAATTAATGCCGAAATATTCAAATTGTGTTTTGCGTTCTAACCAATACGCTAACTCGCCGCCGCCGCCGACATACGCCAAGTTCGGCAACACCGTTTCTTGATACAAAGGACGCAACACCACATTTGGACTAAAACGCTCCGGATGTGCGTGTAATTCTTCTAAAATATCCGACAAACCGATCCACTGCTTTTCT
>JAYTIA010000334.1:0-1735 GCA_043732145.1 Saprospiraceae bacterium | reverse complement strand
TTGTGGTAAAAAAGATAATTTGCAACAAACGGTTCAGGCTTTACAAACCGACAACAATACAATAAAGCAGCCGGCACCGGCGACGGCACAAAATTTTAATTACCGTCTTTATCCGAATCCGGCTCAAGACAATATCAATTTAGATATTGTAAGCGACGGACAAGGCATTGCGGAAGTAACGGTATTTAATGCTCGGGGCGGTGTCGAAAAACAAATGATTTATAATATCGGTGAAGGCAATCAAAGTTTTAATATGCCCGTCGGTGATTGGTCTGCCGGTGTTTATTTGGTACGATTGAAAGTGAATGACATCGTTAAAACAGAAAAGCTCATCATTTCAAAATAATTTTTTTAACTTTTTAAACCTATCGAACAATGAAAAAGAATTTTATTCAACACGTAACTATTTGCTTGTTATTTTTTATTTCTTTTAAACTATTTGCTCAAAGTAATGTGTTTCCGCCCAATGGCAATGTAGGTATCGGAACAAATAATCCGCAAGTAAAATTGGATGTATTCGGAAAAATAGTAGCCGGACTGAGTGCCACATCCGGTGACGTTGTTTTGGAAGGAAGATATGGTCAAGGCTCGCCTTACGGATCATTATTCAGTTTAGGTTCTTTGCAATCGTCGGGAAGATCTTATTGGGGTTTTAGTGTCAAACCCAATCCGGATCCTAATCGTATTGCCGGTCAAGATTATCTTAGTAGTACTATTAACCCGATTGGTAGGGCAGCAATAGAATTAGGCAGCGGTGTGATAAAATTCAACACAGGCGGTCAACAAACATCACCTGACGGGAGTTCTGTATTAATGCGTGAAGCCTTGACAATTACTAATAGCGGTATAGGTATCGGCACTTCGTCGCCGAATTATAATTTAGAAGTTGCGGGAACTTTCGGTATTTCTTTGAACGGTTCTTACCCAAGAAAATTAGTAACCTATACTAATATGGGTTATAGTGCCGGATATAGAGCAATGATGTTCGGTTCGGAGTCCAATTTATATTATGTATCTGACGGTGCGGTTACGATAGCCTTTAATTATGACCCTAAAATAAATACAGACAGCAATTTCATCGGAAATGGCAGTGAAATAATTTTCCGAAGAGGTACTACATTTTTAACACCCAATGCAACTGATAACGGTTGGAACAATAATTTGTTTTTACAAGACGGTAATGTAGGCATTGCAACAACCGACACCAAAGGTTATAAATTTGCAGTGAACGGTTCAGTAATCGCAACAAAAATGGTGGTGAAACTCAATGCCAATTGGGCAGATTTCGTTTTCAAACCGGATTACGATTTGCCGAAACTTGAAACCGTTGCGAAATTTATCAACAAAAACGGACATTTGCCGAATATACCTACCGAACAAGAAGTGGAGAAAGACGGTATTGATTTAGGTTCAATGAATACCAAACTTTTGCAAAAAGTGGAAGAATTGACTTTATATTTGATAGAAATGAAAAAGGAAGTTGACAAATTGAAAAAAGAAGTGGCGGAGTTGAAAAAAGGGAAATGATTTTCAAAATATCAATTATAAGTAGTTGAATGAAAATAAATGTTGTTTTTATTTTGTACAAATTATTGAAAATCAATGTATAGCAAGATTATTCATTGTTCATTATTCATTGTTCATTACTTACCTTGCATATTTTCTCATTCCAAAATTTTTAATTTTTATACCCCGTGTTAAAAAAAGCGTTTTTGCAAACTTGTTTGCAAAAACG
>JAYTIA010000333.1:0-1737 GCA_043732145.1 Saprospiraceae bacterium | reverse complement strand
CTGTAACATTACTCAATATTTTTCCGTTCTGAACAATAGCTGCAGATGTGTCATCGCACGAAGATTCAATCGCTAAAATGTTAATGTTTTTCTTAATCATGAGAGCAATTGTTTTGCTTCTTAATAATGTGTTTAAATTTGTTTGTATCTTGCATTTTTATAAACTTTACCTGTTCCAACCTGTAAATCAATCAGCAAAATTTATTTAAAAAACGCAACAAAAATAACAAAAAATTATGGCTATTTTTAACGAAAAGAAATCACCAACCGCATCTTCTTCAAACGGTGTTGCTTCACAAAGTACTGAAACCGGTTTAACTTGTATCATTGCCAAAGGCACGGTTATTGAAGGTAAGTTGCGTGTGACAGAAAACATTCGTATTGACGGTAAAATTATCGGCGACCTCATTTGCGAAAAACGTTTGGTGATGGACACCGAAGGCATCGTTGAAGGAACGATTCGCGCCGGCGAAGCGACGATTAAAGGACAAGTTTTTGGTACAATTGAAGTTGAAAATACCTTACATTTGCTCGAAACTTCGTACATCAAGGGTGATATTAAAACAAAAAAATTGCACGTCGAAGAAGGCGCACGTTATGATGGTAAAGTGGTTGTCGGCGATGTGAAATAAATATTTTAGGGGCAACCCTTGCAGTTTTCCGTGTATAAAAAAAATCGTATACGGACAACCGCAATGTATACGGGCAACTGCAAGGATTGCCCCTACAACCGACCAACTAAACTATTATGAAACCTTTTTACGCAATTCCGATTTGTATTTTTTTTCAAATCACTTTGTTCGCACAGACTGACTCTTCGACTGCCGCCGGCATACAATTTATTCACGAAAATTATAAAGAAGCACTTGCAAAAGCAAAAGCAGAAGATAAAATTATTTTTGTGGATTGCTTTACCACTTGGTGTGGTCCGTGCAAAATGATGTCCAAACTTGTTTTTACGGATTCTTCGGTTGCTGAATTTTACAATAAAAATTTCGTCAATTTAAAATTAAATATGGAAGCCGGTGAGGGTCCGTCTGTTCAACAAAAAAATGGTATCACTGCATTTCCGACGCTACTTTTTTTGAACAGTGTCGGCGAATCTGTACACAAGGCTGTCGGTTTTCAAGATGTTGAACGTTTTTTAGATTTGGGCAGTCAAGCAATGAAAGCCGATGAAGGTTTGTCGGCGTGGACAAAACGTTACGACACAGGTGAGCGCCAGTCAAATTTTTTGAAAGAATACGCTTTGAAATTGCAAGAAGCATTGGATTTACGTAGACAATCTATTGCCGTTCAATACTTTAAAACGCAACCCGATAAATGGCGCAATCTTGACAATTTAGATTTTATTTACCGTTTTGCTGAAAGTGCGACGGATACCTTTTTTTATACACTCGCACACAACCGCAAAGTTTTTGAAAATCGTTTGCCTCCTGCAGATATTCAACTCAAAATAAAAAATTTGGTGGATGAACGATTGTATAACAACCAAAATTTGCCGGAACTCACTGAAGCAGATACGCTCATTGCACTGAGTCAACCCAAAGATATCAACCGTACTTCAAAATTTTATCGGCTCATTTATTACCGCATGAAAGGCGACAGAGGCAATTACGCACTTTCAGCCATCAAATATTTTAATATTTACAAAGACAATGCTGATGAGCTTGCCTTAGCCGCTATTACTTTTAATGAACAAATTGAAGATAAAAAACAACTTGACGAAGCCCTTAA
>JAYTIA010000332.1:0-12254 GCA_043732145.1 Saprospiraceae bacterium | reverse complement strand
TGTAATTGACATACACCGTTTTGCTGCGCTTTCACGAGTGCTTTCATCACATAGTTGCGTTGTGCTTCGTAACTGCCGATAAAAGTGCCGATTTGTTTTGACGGAATATTGGTTTCGGTGATGATAAAATACTTGCCGGGATAAGTAGTGCCGTCATAACCGAATTCCTTTAATACTTCAGTCATTTTATTTTTTTCATTAAAAAGTCCGGTAACTGCGCGATCGGAATGGCGAAAATAATTAAACCCTAAGATATTATTGTTCCACTCGCGCAGCGAATTATCAATGTGTGGATAAGCGTGGTAACTCAATACATCGAAATAAGCTCCACCGAACAACGGAAAATCTTTTGTCACACTCCCGGCCATCGGATTATCGGTTTGGCGTAAAATGACATCTAAAAAACTCGGAAAGCCGATACCGCCGACACATACGTAAGCCGTGCTATCTAAACTTTTAATCACTTCATAGCTGATGCGCAACAAACGAATATAATGTTGCACCGGCGCGCGTAAAGCATAATCACAAGGGTCCGGACTTGTTGTCCACCAAGATCCGGGTGTACCGGGTGGTTGCAGGGCTTTATAGGTTGTTGAATTGTCGGGTTCATTCCAAATTTCGTAAAACTTTATGTTATTACCATATTTTTTTACGATTTTATAGACATAAGCCGCGTAAAAATTATTTTCATTCACAGGCGTACCGTTTTCGCCGTTATCCCAAATCGGTTCGTACATATTTGCGAACAGCAACGATGAATCTTGTCCGCAGTAAACCGTATTGTCTCGATGCGCCGTACTCGGATAACCCAAAAATAAAACGTTTTGCGTCATACCTAAATCGCCAAAATGTTGGAAAACATCTGTGCGAATATCGTAGCCCCAAGTTTCTAAAAAATGTTCAAATAAAGCAGGACGCATAGAATTTACGCCAATTTTTGCGGCAATATCGGCAATTTGCATATCGTTGTATGGACCATAATAGCCCATATTTGAGCCGTAACCAAAATGACCGTTGAAGGTTGGCACAAAATCGTTGGCGGTATGCCTTCCGGTTTGTGACGATGTGAGGTTGCAACTTAAAATAATTAGTACAAAAAATAAACTGGCAGTAGACGATTTATAAAAAAGCGTTGAATTGAAAGTTCTCATTGTATGTTACAGTTTATAAGTAGTGAATGATGAATGATAAACAACAAAATTGTTCATCATTCATCATTCATCATTGATTATTAAAGCAGATTTTAAAAATCTAATGCAAAAAACGCTCTTATTTTTGGATTTCATTTTCTTTGTGAATTAATTTTTGTGCTTCCCGAAAAAGATATAAAAAAAACAAAATCTATGCGCAAATCTTTATTAAAAATTTATATATTTGTGGTTCAAAAAAGAAATCTAAATACTGAGGTTAATACGCATCGGCACTCATGATATTTCAAAAGCAACGCCTATTATTTCTTTGGATCGGCATTATCTCGTTTATTGCTGCTTTTGTCTGGTCTATGCTTTTCAAAAATGAAGCGAATACGTTGCGGTATAAAAAAGTAATAGAAAATTATTTGCAGATTGAGGAAGTAAAGGCGGATAAAATATTAGAAGATAAAGATTTTATTCAGAAACTGCTCATTAACAATCCGAATACTTCACAAGAGCTGCTGAATGTAACCGAAAAATTAAAACAAGAAAAATTTGCGCTCGCTGTTTACAAAAACCGGGAGGTTATTTATTGGACACGCAACGATGTTGTTCCGCAGCCCGATTCAAGTGCCGGCGAGATTATCTATAATAAAACTTTTACAAAATTTGTTAAGCAAGATGTGTCGCAATATGAACAACGTCGACGCACTTATAAAGCGAATGACAGTACAAACGTTACAATTATTGTTTTAATTCCGATAAAAAAAGCCTTCAAATCGTTTGAAGGAAAATATCTACACGCTTTTTTTCCAGCTTCCGGTGATATTCCATCACAATTAATTTTGGATACAGCAAGTCGTCATGAGACTCTAAAGTACGCGATAACTACCGGTGGCAATGCTCAAAATATACTTTGCTATTTAAAAAGCGATGAAGCTGCTGCCGATGAAACCCATGATATGGGTATGTTTTTGTTTTTTATTATCGGGTTTATGTGCATTGGTTTTTTTGGCGATGATTTAGCAAAGCAATTATTAAAACATTATAAACAGCCGACAATCGGTATAACTTTTTTTCTATTTTTCGCAGGCTTGTTGCGCATCATTATTTATTTAATTCAAACACGTGCTTGGCTGCCGACTTTAAAAATATCTGTGGGTGATAGTGCGGGTATATTCATATCCTCGTTGCCGCAACTTTGGATTGATACTTTATTTTGCTTTTGGATAGCTATTTTCCTCAATCGCCATTTAGTAATTGCACACAGTGCTAATTTAGAAATATGGAAACGGGCTATACTCTCTCCTATTTACTATATTGTTATTGTTTGGTTGAACATCAGTGCTATCGGTATTTTCGATGATTTGGTAACGACTTCAACAGGTATCATTACTTTCGATAGTTTAACTGAATTTAATTTGCGCAGTGTTTCGGCTTTATGTGCGGTGAGTATTTTTATGTTTTCCGTTTTTCTTATCAGCGAACGCATGGTACGTTTAGCCGGAAGTTTAAATTTATCACCGGCTTTTCAAATTTCAGCCGCCATCGAAGCCTGCCTGCTTGGTTGGGTAACATTTGAAATGCTGAACCTGCACCATGATTTGCCGAATTGGGTTTATGTATCTTACATAAGCGCGTACATTATATTCATGCATTTGTTTGTGATGGAAAAACGCCCGACTATCGTTTGGTTAGTTACCTGGTTGGTATTGTTTTCTTTTGCAGAATCTTTTTTTATTGCACATTTTAATGAAGTAAAAGAAAAAAGTATGTTCGTCAGTTACGCCAAACGCCTATCGGTACCGCGTGATTCTTTGGCAGAACGTTATATTTTAATTTTAAAAAGAAGTATAGAAAACGATCCGATTATTAAAGCCGGCTTGATGAGTGATGAAATAAGAGAAGAAAGCAGCTTTATCAAAGACGATACAAATTTATCCCAAGTAACACCTGTAAAAGATTCGTCTTACATCACTCAAAGTGCCACTATTAATATGGATCGCCGTATTCATGAACATTTTGATAGTATTTCGTATCTCAACAGTCATTATGATTTTAATTTTTTTGGATTTCGGCGCAACGGTGTGGCGGTAATACAAGAACAAGAAGCGGATTTAAAAGATTTTAAAGCCAAACACGATGCAGGTATTCAGATAGGTAATTCTAAACGGTTGCATTTATGGAGCAGTAAAGACGGTGATTGGGCTTATTTGGATTATGCCGAAATCGCGCAAGCGCGTACGCCCGATAATCCGATACAAATTGCCATGAAAATCACGCGCAACGACAAAGTTTCCGGCGTTTTATCGAGCGAATTATTGTCTGATAATAATTTTAAGGGCATGAAAGATTTGAGCTTATTGGAATATGGCATTTATAAAAACGGTAAACGCACAGAACCAAATTTTACAGGTGTTAAACTCATTTTAAATAAAGACGAAATTCCGCCACCGGATTCTTCTGTTTTTTTTCAAGATAACGAAAAACGCGGCGTTATTTATCGGAGTCACGACGGCACTATCGTGAAAATTAGTCGCGATAATGTCGTATCGTCACAAACTTTGGCTTTATGCGCTTTCATCATTATTGTTTGGGCGTTTCTATTATTTTTAATGGCGGTAGTGAATAACTATTTATCATTTCTGCCGCCTTTTATGAATTTTTCTTTGTCGCTTTCGTACAACCGCTCGTTCTCGAATCGGCTGATGTTGCCTTTGATTGCGTTTTTGTTTGCGTCGTACATTATTATTTTTTATTTCAACTTACTTTATACGGAAGAAACAAAAGAAACCCTCATCAACCACGAACTCAACTTAAAATATGAACCGATTGTATCGCAATTGTTTGAACAAATTGCTGAAGCACCCACCGACAGTATAGGTTCAGAAGCAAGTAAAATTTCTGCACCTTTTCTTAATAAAATTTTACAAAAATACGCACAAACGAACGAAACTGCTTTACACATTTACGATACCAACGGTTATTTATTAGCCACCACAGAAACAAATTTATTCGATAAAGGGCTGGTTTCGCGCTTTATGGATGCAGCAGCTTATCGAAAATTAAGCAATGCCGAAACGAACAGTAGTTTTAAAGCAGATGAGCGCATTGGTAATTTTCATTACAAAACCAATTACTATAACATCTGGGGAAAGAATAAAAAATTACTCGGTTTTTTAGAAACACCGCTTTATTCCGGCGACAGGAATTTAAAGTTATCGGCTTATGCTTCGCGCTCTTCCAATTTATTTTATTTAGCCATTTTGTTTTTGCTCGGTATTCTGGCGGTGTACGAAATTACCAAATTGAATATGCGTCCGATTAAAGATATTGCCGAAAAACTTAAACGTATGACGATCGGCAATAAAGCCGAAAACGAGCGCATTGAATGGTCAAGAAATGATGAAATTGGTGTTGTAGTGAACGCTTACAATAATAAAATAGAAGAATTGAAAGATAGTTTTGAAAAGATTTCGGAAGCCGAACGCGCCATGGCTTGGAAAAGTATGGCACAGCACGTCGCGCATGAAATCCGAAATCCGTTAACCCCGATAAAAATGGTGGTATCGCACTTGAGTTTCATAAAAGATGTTGACGATGCTACTTTTAAAGAAATTGCATTGCGCTCGGCACAACTCATACTTGATCAAGTTGAAACTTTGGAACGCATCACCAACGAATTTGCTTTTTTTGCTAAAATGCCGCAAAATGCGAATAATTCTGCTTTCGAACTTAATGAATTGATTAGTTCGGTGACAACTTTATTTATCAGCGGGAACAATGACAAAAACATAAAAATCTTAATTAGTTTGCCGGAAGCGCCGCTTTTTATTTATGCAGATAAAAATCATTTGTTGGGTGCTTTCAATAATTTAATAAAAAATGCGATTCAAGCAATTCCGTCCGATAGACCCGGAGTTGTGCGCGTGAGTTTATATCCGCAAAAGACAAAAGCCATTGTGCGTATCAGCGATAACGGTGTCGGTATTCCGAAAGATGCCACCGAAAAAATATTCGGACAAAATTTCACGACGAAACTACAAGGCTCCGGTATCGGTTTATATTACACGAAACAAATCATACAATCCGCCGGCGGTAAAATTTATTTTGACAGCGTAGAAGACATCGGCACCGATTTTTTTGTCGAATTGGATATTTATGACAGTGCGGTGGAAGTTATAGAAAATCCTGCGGATGTTGAGATTAAAAAAGTGCAAAAGGCCGGGATGTAGAAAGAAAACGCGAGTCTTTTCAGGTAAAAATCTTATTAGCTATCTTTTTACTTTTCGTTATTTTAAACCTTCCCGTCTTTATCTTTTTTGGGGATACTCAAATCGAACAAACGCAAGCGGCGTTTTTTGCCGAGCCAATAGATACGAGTGCCGCCGATTTTAGTGAGTAACCAACCGGCAGCGAGTGTAGATGCTCCGACAGTTGTTGCCGTCGGACAATTATCGCAAGGACCGGCACGACCGGCGAGTGAATAAAAAAGTGCCGCCCCACCAAAACCCATCATTGCGTTCCCAATTGTTTTTGTGAAAGATACCCCTCCTACTTTTTTTACGGCGAGAATAGTACCGATTTGTACGCGCCCGTTTTCAAAAATAATTTCTTGGCGATCTAAATCAAAATCGGTAATGATATCGGTGTACCAAATATCGTTGCCTTTTACTTTATCGAGTTTGTATAAAATGGGTGAACCGATGTAGTAAGTTATTTTTTTGATATTGCCGGGTACTTCCAACCGCATAGATTTTTGTGCGAATAGTATTGGAGTTAATAATAAAAAAATAAAAACAACCCTCATTTTTTTATGGCACATTTCAGATAATCGGTTAATTGGTTGTAAAAATACGCTAACTAAAACGTTCCGAGAATTGTTATCGCTTCTTTTAGAAAAAAATAACTAAAACTATGAAAATAGATTAGCGATTTGCTACCAAAAAAATTAAATTTAATTTCTTGCAACATTTTTTTAAAACACTTGTCGTTAATGACAGTAACATGACAAGACCATTTAGTTATAAGAAGCACTTCATTAAACATAATAGAACATAATTACCTAAGTTCTAATTATTGAAAACCTTTGACATGAAAAAAATCTTTTCTCTCGCGCTTTTTTGCTTTTCATCTTTATTTTTTACCTCTATTGCTTTTACTCAAACCCCAAACAAAACTACTTTGAAAGGCACACTCACCGACAGCACCGGCGCAGAATTGGCATTTGCTACCGTAATGTTGCTCGAACCAAAAGACTCCGCGCTCATAAATTTTACGCGCAGCGACGACAAAGCAACGTTTGAATTTAAAAACATCAAAAACCGTGATTATTTACTCAAAATTTCTTATGTCGGTTTTTTGCCGTATCAATCTTATATCGCGGCAAGTACAACTGAGATGAATGATTTCGGTAAAATCGTCCTAAAGCCAATTACCAAAGAATTGATGGAAGTGGTGATAAAAACCGCTCGCGCACCGTTGAGTATCAAAGGCGATACGATTGAGTACAACGCCGCATCATTTAAAGTACCGCCCGGTTCTACTGTGGAGGATTTGTTGCGCCGATTGCCCGGTATTGATATTGATGCCGACGGCAACATAAAAGCACAAGGCAAAAATGTGAAGCGTTTGTATGTGGACGGAAAAACTTTTTTCGGCGACGACCCGAAAGCGGCGACAAAAAATTTAGATGCTGAAACGATTTCTAAAGTGCAGGTATTCAACGAAAAATCTGATCAAGCAAAATTGACGGGTGTGGATGACGGCAAAAAAGAAAAAGCGATGAACCTCGAACTCAAAGAACAATTTAAAAAAGGCGCGTTCGGAAAAGTGGCTGCTGCGGCAGGAACGGAAGATCGTTGGGCAACACGCGGTAATTACAATCGGTTTGATAAAAAACAACAATTTTCTGTTTTGGGTTATGCGAACAACGTTAATCAAACCGGTGTGAATTGGGAAGATTACGGCGAGTTCAAAGGTCAAAATACATTTAACAACAACGATAACGGCGATTTCGGTTTCAGCAGCGGTAACGGATTTATTCGTTATTATGGTGGCGATGACAATGAAGTGCCGCGCAATTATTTCGACGGTCGCGGTTATACGAACAACGGCGGTGCGGGTGCGAATTACAATTTCGACAATAAAAAAACTAAAATCAGCACGAGTTATTTTTATAATCAAACGCTTTTGAATCTCGATCAATATGGTCTTCAAAAAACTTTTTTGCAAGACAGCACATTTTCTAACACCGATACGCTGCATCAATCCGATTTCAGAAGAAATCATAGCATCGCTGCACGTTTGGAACAAATGATTGACTCAAATAATACGCTTATCTCTAAACTGAATTTCAGACACAGTGACGACGATAAAAAATCAAACGACGGACAAACTTTCAGCACCAATCAATTGCTGTCAAATAAATCTGAAGCGACAGCTTCAAACCGTCTCAATACCGTATCAATTTATCGCCATAAATTTAAAATGAAAGGGCGCAGTTTTGCGGCAAGTGCGGCATACAATTACAATACAAGTGATGATACCGGAAATTGGCTGACGCAAAATACTTTTTTCAGAGACGCAACGAATTATACGATTAAACAACTCAACATTAATCAAAATAACACGTCGCAATTGCGGTCTAGTGCAATTTATACAACACCGCTTTCAAAGAAATTTTTTGCAGAAGCATTTTATAATTTTTCGACAACGAGCAATCAATATAACCGGCAAGTCACTAATCCGGAAAAAAATAATTTGCGCGTCGATTCTTTGAGTAATTTTTACGACAACAGCGTTTTGTACAATCGGGCGGGTGCAAGTGCGCGTTACAATTTTGAAGGCATTAATGTTTCGGTCGGTGCGGCGTATTTACTCTTAGATTTGAACGGCACTTTTTCGATTGATAAAAATCAACCGTTGTTGACACCGGCAATTGTGCGACATTACAACTATATCACGCCAAATGTTTCTCTTGACGTAGAACTGAAAAACAATAAGTATTTCAATATCGGCTATACTTACAACGTAAGGGAAACCGATGTAAAAAAATTGCAACCGGTGACGACCATTATCAGTCAACTCTATCGTACGATTGGCAATCCGGATTTATCGCCTGAAACTTCCAACAATTTCAGCACAAATTTCAATATGTTCAATCCTGCCAATTTTTCTTATGTCGGTTTAGGTATTGAATTCGATATTTACGACAACCGCAACGTAGATAATTTAACAATTGAAAACATTCCGGGTCTCGGTATTCGCACCACATCGCGTCCGGAAAATTATGCCGGCGGATACAAACTCAACAGTTATTCTTATTTCGGTTTTCCGATTATAAAAACAAAATTAAACTTAAACGGCAACGCCAACTATAATTGGAGTAAAAATCCGTCGTTAGTAAATAATGTTTTAAATGAAACCGGCAACGGTACGTTTTCTCTGAATGCCAATCTTGCACTCACGTTGGGAACGAAATTAATTTTGGAAGCTGGAGAAGGTTTTGACATTACTAATATCAATTACTCAATTAATACGGCACAAAATCAGAAAATTTTCAACAATCGTTTGACAACTTCTGTCAAATGGAATTTTATCACAGGTTTTTATTTTGAAAGTAATTTCAGCTACAAAACATATACTAACGACCGTTACGGTTTCAATCAAGCCGTACCGATTTGGAATGCCTCGGTTCGCAAACTTTTGTTGAAAGATAATAAATTAGAGTTTCGTTTGTCGGCGTTCGATATTTTCAATAGAAATGTGAACATACAGCAATTCGGCTCCGCGAATTATTATTCAAGTACTTTCGCACCCACGCTTGCGCGCTATTTCATGATTGGTTTGACATACAATATGCGCGGTCAAGATGGCAAATTGAAAAAAGATGGCGGAATGATATTTATGTGATTTTGGGTTTTTTCTTTCTTCACTACATTAACACAGAGAGTTTTCACATAGTTCCGAAATCTCTGTTATCTGTATAAAAATTCTCTCTGTTTGTAGAGTAAAAATCTAACTATATAAAAATGAAATACCTAATTTTAGTTTTTAGTTTTATAATTTCAATAGCTGCCAATGCACAAAAAAGCGAAGGCAGTATTCGCTATTTAGTGATACACAATGGGATAAAAAAAATGGCAGCACTCGATTACATCAGTAAACAACAAAAAGAAAAGCAGCAATATATGTGGGGCGACCGCTTTGAGTGGAAACTTTATAATGTACTTTATTTCAACGATAAAGAAACAAAATTTATTACATCCGACGAAAAAGCAGACAATACACAAGACGATAACTACGCCGGACGCAGCGAAGTATATGTTGTGAGACACAATTACGAAAAAAATACGCGCAACGATGCGATGGATATTTTGAGTAAAACATACATTATAGAAGATACGCTTGCCAAACTCGAATGGAAAATCTTAAATGATATTAAAGACGTTGCCGGTCATTTGTGCATGAAAGCAACAACCTCAGACAGTGTACGTTTGCAAAAAACAGTGGCATGGTTTGCAATGGATATGCCGTTGAGTGGAGGACCGGATAGGTTTTACGGTTTGCCCGGAATGATTTTAGAAATTGACATCAATGACGGCGGTATGATTATGACAGCAGATAAAATTGATTTGAAACCTGTTGCAAATGAATTAACAACTAATAAAAAAATTAAAGGCAAAAAAATCAATAATGCTGATTATCAAAAAATAATTAAAGAACATATTGACGGGAAAATAAAAGAAGAACAATATCCGTATTGGGGTATTCGATATTGAGTAATGAATAAAAAATAATGAAAAATTAAAAATTTTAAAGAGAAAATTCATTGTTCATTTTTCAATGTTTATTTCCCCTTTCCTTGCATCAAAACGACGAGTGTGTAAAAAAGAATTTTAAAATCAAGTAGTAACGACATATTTTCGATGTAGAGAATATCGAATTTAAGGCGTTGAATCATTTCATCAACAGTAGAAGCATATCCGTATTTCACTTGTCCCCACGAAGTAATTCCCGGACGCACTTTCAATAAATGTTTGTAATGCGGTGCGCGGTACATAATTTGTTCGATAAAAAATTGCCGTTCCGGTCGCGGTCCAACGAGCGACATATCGCCTTTCAAAACATTTTGAAATTGCGGCAATTCATCTAAACGCCACTTGCGCATCGTTGCCCCCCAAGGTGTGCATCTGTCATCGCCGGTGCGGCTGAGTTGCGGACCATTGCTCTCTGCATCCGGATACATCGAACGAAATTTGTAAATCATAAACGGTTTACCATTCATACCAATGCGTTCTTGACGATAAAATATAGGACCGGCGGAAGATAATTTTACACGAATAATAATATACATAAACAGGGGGCTTAAAATAATTAAACCCATAATACTGAGTATGACATCTAAAAAACGTTTTAATATTTTTTGCCACGTGGGCATTATTTCTTGCTTAATTTCTATCAACACTGCACCGTACAAGTGATTCATTTTTACAGTACCGAGCATGATGTCGTACATATCCGGAATGACTTTTATCAAAATTTTATCGCCAAAATCGAAAAGGGCATCTAATATTTGTTTGAGTTTGTTGTGTTCCGAGGTTTCTATCGCAATGATGACTTCTTCAATATTTTGCAGTTGAATGATACCGGCGAGTTGATTCAGTTGTCCTAATTTAGGCAAATATTTTTCTAAATCCGGTAAACCGCTGCCATTGGAATTTACAAATCCGAGAAATTTGTAGCCTAAACCTTTACCGCGATTCGAAATTTCTTGATATAAATCTAAAGCATTTTGATTGCCGCCGATGATAATTGTATTAAATGTCACCTCGTTTGCTTTTAATCGCCGACTGGCACGGGTGAGTAAAATCATGCGCACCGTGACGGTGATAAAAAAATGCAAAAGAAAAAGAATAAGAAAAGAACGCGCATAAGTTGGAGAGTCTGTCATCACATCGTCTAAGACCAATGCAAAAAATAAAAACAGCACACCTATACAACTCAGAAAAAAAGTGCGAGCAATGGTATCTAAACGCGAAAGCCGATAAATATCTTTGTAATTATCGAAGAGTGCATAAAACAAAAGCCAACCTGTGGGAATAATAAAAATACCCGCCCAATATTTCCAATCATTCAAAACTTCCCAATGTCCTAATCCAATTTTTTCTGCGAACCACTTTCTATACAAAAAAAAACACGCCCAAGCCGCCATTGCCGAAAAAAAATCCGCAATAGTATAAATAGTAGTATCAAATTTACGACGACGGTTCATAATAGTCGGTTAGTCGTTTGTCGGCTAGTCGGTTTGGTAGTTAGTCAATTGGTTGGTTGATAGTCTATGTTTAGACTAACTGACTAACCAACCAACTAACTAACTAACTGACCAAACTATCTGCAATACTTTTCAGTGCGACGAAAATAGGTTCACGTCCTTCTGAAGTAATAAATTTATCTTCGTCGTCCGTAAGTGCATCTTCGATAAAGGCAAGCAAATCTTCTTGTGTTGTTTTCTCAAAAAAAATTGTAATTCTGTCTCGAAAGCGTTTTTGAGTAACGTTTTCAAGCAAAGTCCAATTGTGTTCTTCTGCGATTTCCAAATCTGTTTCTTTAATTGGTGCTATGTTTCCGTTTTCAGTTTCTACGGATCTGTACAAAACCATGGTCAGGTATAACATATACTCGCGTTCGTCTTGCGTAAGCAATTCAAAATCTTCGCTGAACAAATACGCCATTAGTGCCGGCTGTTGCACCGATAAGTTTTCAACTTCGTGTTCAAAGTCAGCAGTTTCTAAATCTTCTACGACCTTATCTATTGTTTTTTCTGAAATCATAATTTGAAAGGATTACGGACGATGGACCTACTGATGATGGAATTACTGACAATAGACTTACTGACGATGAATTATAGGAATTGTACAGCATTAGAATCATCTTGAAAAATTATCTATTGTTATTAAGTCCATCACCGGTAAGTCTATCGTTCATAGTTCATTAATTTAACTGTTGTTCGTCCTCTATCCGTAACAAGTTGTACAAAATAAAGTCCGGTATTAAGAGCAGGCAAAGATAAGGTGAGTTGGTGGGAAGCATAGAATTTTTGCTCAAAAATACGTTTGC
>JAYTIA010000331.1:0-4782 GCA_043732145.1 Saprospiraceae bacterium | reverse complement strand
GCGCGGCAAAATTTTTAACAACCGGTAAAGCCATCGGTATTGATATTTGGAGACCGGAAGATTTGTCGGATAATACACTCACCAATGCTTTAGCAAATGCGGCTTCGGAAGGCGTTTCGGATAAAATAGAAATTTTAAATCAAGACGCACAAAAAATTGAGTTTCCGGATAATTCTTTCGACGTTATTTTTTCGGTGTTTTGTATCCATAATATTGACGACAAAGTCGGAATCGAAAAAGCGTGTACGGAAGTAGCGCGTGTTTTAAAACCGGGCGGTACGGCGATGGTTGCCGAGTGGATGCCGATAAAAGATTATGTTACTACTTTTTCTAAAAACGGTTTGGCGATAAAAAGTTATCAAACTTATTTTTCTACGGCTTATGCTTTGATGTGGATGGTAGAAGTAACAAAATAAATAGGGAGATTCAGCCTATCCTTTAAAAAATAATCAGAATTTTTATTAAAATAAAAGACGCGGAAAGAAATCCCTATTTCTTGCGCTTTTTTTCCTTGGAGAACTCAAGTTTTAAGTGCACCAGATTAATAAATCGGATTAGATTCTGAAAAATCCGGCTAACAGTTGTGCATATTATCAACACTACGTAAATTGCAGCCATTAACGGAAAAATAAAGAATTGAAAAAAAATTAAAACGCCAAGCGAAAAATAATTTCTCACACCGGAATTATTTTTCGCTTTTTTGTTGAAAATAAATTTCGGAAAAAAAATCAAAATGAATTTAAAAAAACTTTTACAAAAAACTTTTGCAAAAAATATTTCAAGAAAAAAATTAGAAAATTATTTTTTCAAAACAATTATCGGCAGCGATGAAAAAAATATTTCTACCATCGTTTTCGATTCGAGAAAAATAATTTCGGATTGTATTTTCATTGCAGTGCGCGGCACGCAATCGGACGGACATCAATTTATTGCTGACGCGATTGAGCGCGGTGCAACCGTCATTGTTTGCGAAACGTTGCCGGAAAATCTTACGGGAAACATTACTTACATACAAACAGAAAATTCAGCAGAGGCACTCGGTTTGTTGTGCGCGGCATATTACGACAGTCCGACGCAAAATATGAAAGTTGTCGGCGTAACCGGCACCAACGGGAAAACGACCACGGCAACTTTACTTTACGATTTATTTTCCGGTTTAGGTTATAAATGTGGGTTGGTGTCAACGGTTGAGTATCGCGTAGCGGGAAAAATTTTACCTTCGACGCACACAACACCCGATCCTTTATCATTACAAAAACTTTTTGCCGATATGCGCGATGCCGGTTGCGCTTTTGCTTTTATGGAAGTATCGAGTCACGCACTTGAACAAAATCGCGTAGCGGGTGTGCATTTTGCCGGTGCCGTTTTTACAAATCTCACGCACGATCACCTCGATTATCATAAAACTTTCGATAATTATCTGAAAGCCAAACGCAAACTTTTTGACAGATTAGATAAGTCTGCATTTGCTGTTACGAACAACGATGACCGAAACGGACAAATCATGATTCAAAATACAAAAGCGCGTCGCATCAGTTATGCACTGAAAAAAATGGCGACCTATCGCGCTAAAATTTTAGAAAATGGTTTAGAAGGTTTGCATTTAACATTCGACGGTACGGATTTTCATGCACGGATGATTGGTGAATTCAATGCTTATAATCTACTCGCTGTTTTCGCTGCCGCGATGGAATTGCTACCCACATCGAAAGAAGAAATATTAGTAGTACTCAGCAGCTTAAAAGGTGCTGAAGGCAGATTCGATTACACGTACAACGCCGAAAAAAAAATTACGGGTATCGTAGATTATGCGCACACACCGGATGCTTTAGAAAAAATTTTGGAAACGATTCGGCAATTACGGCGCAGCGGACAACGTATTATAACGCTCACAGGTGCGGGCGGCGATAGAGACCCGGCGAAAAGAGAAAGTATGGGACGTATCAGTGCCGCGTTGAGCGATATTTTAATTTTGACTTCCGATAACCCGCGCACCGAAAATCCGAATACAATCATCGAGCAGATGAAAAGCGGTATTCAAAAAGCAGATGTGTCGAAAGTTTTGGAAATTACCGATCGGCGCGTTGCTATTCGCACCGCCGTACAATTAGCGGCACCCGGCGATATTATTTTATTGGCGGGAAAAGGACACGAAAAATATCAAGACATCAACGGCGTGAAACATCCTTTCGACGATAAAGTGGAAATTGAAAAAGCGATGATGGGTAACTCACCTACTTGAGTTATTAAGAGCTTAAAATGACAATAGAAAAAAAATATTAACCAATTTCATGCGTTTAACAATTTACTTCAAATAAAAGATGTAATTTTGTTGAGGAAAACTTACTCGAAAAGTCTCGAAAATAAAGTCGAGCATTTTTTTCTTTTTCTTTTGATGTTTACTTTATCCGATTTGGGTAGTCAAACTTTAAGCGAGCAGTAAATTTTAAATTTTTTAATTAAAATATTTCAGCAATGAACTCAATTTTTTTGATTTTCGGAATGGGTGGTCAAGAAATTTTCTTTGTGTTTATTATCGTGTTGTTGTTATTCGGCGGTAATAAAATTCCGGAACTTATGCGCGGTTTGGGCAAAGGCATGAGCGAATTTAATAAAGCACGCGCCGGTATGGAAGATGAAATGCGTAAAGGCATGCAAGAAGCGAATAAAATCCCAGAAAAAAACCATAAAATCGTATAAAATCCGGTTGTTCCGGTTTTCGGAAGTAACTCATTTATAAATCTGTATTAAAAACATATCAAAGATGAACTCGATTTTTTTAATTTTCGGAATGGGCGGTCAGGAAATGATTTTTGTATTTATTATCGTCTTGTTGTTATTCGGCGGTAATAAAATTCCTGAACTCATGCGCGGTTTGGGCAAAGGCATGAATGAATTTAACAAAGCGCGCGCCAGCATGGAAGACGAATTGCACAAAGGCATGACTGAAGCAGACAAAACACCGGAAAAAAAATAAGCATTTTTTAGGAACGTGAAATAATTTTTTTTGCTCAACTATGAAAAAGCCGATGCATCACTGCATAGGCTTTTTTATTTTAAAACCTTATTTTTTAAAGGCGATATTTGTAATTTTTAAAAAAATCTTAGTAAAAAGAAAAAAAATTGTTACCTTTATTTACTTTTATATGTTTTGTTCATGCGGTTTCAAACAAGTTCAATTGATGACTTGTTCGACGCGAAGAAACAGCACTTTATGATTTCAAAAATGACAATAATTATCTAACCAAACCCGAACTTATACCCGAATCATAATGGAAATGCCGGCAGCACTAAAAAATTGCCTGTTCAATTATTGGCATTACGCTTTGTTTTCGGTACTTCTCAAAGCACTGCTGTAATTGAATACAATAATAGTCCATTAGTCGTCGGTACTTTGGTTGTAACTTCTTCGGGTAAACGTGTATTTATGGGCATTCTAATGGTATATTCTATAACTCTTAATGGAACTCAACAGTAGTTTACTAAATAAAAAGATTTTTTATTTTTAATGTAGTTTTAAATAGTGTTTCAATCTTCTCGACTTGAGCATTCATTCTTCAAATAAAAAATACTAACTCTCGTAAAAGTTTTTGGACTTTTTGCAGGCGTTAGTATTTTTTATTTGAAGAATGTGTGCAATTGGTGATACGCACTTAAGAAATTTTTATAACAAAACATTAATTCTTTATAGTACTATCTTTCTGCATAAAAGTACCGGCAAACCTTTTTTAAATCACTTACCTTTGACAAAAGAATCAATTTGTTAAAATGGATAAACACTTACTTCGTCGGTTAGTCGGCTTGTCGGTTAGTCGGTTAGTCAAATATAATTTTCAACCTATCTTCCGACTTAAGATACTTTTATTTTTACCGATCTTTTTAGTCGGACAGTTAGCTTTTGCACAAAAAAATACGGTAACAGGTGTTGTCACTTCATCAGAAGATCAACAGCCTATTATAGGTGTAACGGTTTTAGAAAAAGGCACTACCACCGGAACGCTCACTGACATTGACGGAAAATTTAAAATTGAAGCATCATCACCTAATTCGATTTTAGTTTTTAGTTACATCGGTTTAGAAAATTTAGAAATACCGATACAAAACCGAAGTGTCATTGATGCTTTAATGAATCCGAGTAACTCTATTTTAAAAGATGTCGTTGTTACAGGTTACAAAAAAGAAATTCGCTCCGATGTTTCTGCATCCATAACTTCCATTAAATCGAAAGACATTGATAAATTAATTGTTTCCGGTATTGACCAAGCACTTCAAGGTCAAGCTGCCGGCGTTATGGTAACGCAAGTTACCGGCGCGCCCGGCGATGATATTGCCGTGCGCATTCGCGGTGCCGGCACGCTCGGCAACAACAGTCCGCTTTTTATTATTGATGGTGTGCCGACTACCGGCAGTATCAATATGTTTTCTCCCGCCGATGTTGAATCCATTGAAGTTTTAAAAGATGGCGCCGCTGCTGCGATTTACGGTTCGCGTGCCGCTAATGGTGTGGTTTTAATTACGACAAAAAAAGGAAAATCCGGCAAAACGCGCTTTAGTTTCGATGCATACTCCGGTGTTCAAAATCCTGTGAATTTACCGAAACTACTCAACTCGAAAGATTATTTAACAATTCGCAATGAAGCTATCACTAATTCAAATGAACTTCGTTTGCCGAGTAGAAGAATCCCGACTTACAATACAAATATTTTAGACACTTTGCCCGACAACGATTGGTTGAGTTTGGTTTTTAAACCGGCAAACATTCAGCATTATGCTTTGAGTGCG
>JAYTIA010000330.1:0-1741 GCA_043732145.1 Saprospiraceae bacterium | reverse complement strand
CAGCGTCGCAACTTGTGTAAGGTAAATTGAGCATATCGAAATAACCTTGCAATTTACCGTCTTCGCCGGGTGTGCCGTGAATAATGAGTAAAGCAGCATCGAATTTTATTTTTGTGCGATTAATTTTTAAACTGAAATCATTTTTGTCTACCGGAATTTCTTTTCCTTCAACTGTAGTGTGATACCATTTATCTTTTTCAATGATAATTTTAAACACATTAAACAATTTTCTGTCAATATATTTTTCAGCGACTGCGGCACTTTTTATAGACACAACATACTCACCCGAATATCCGCCGGCTACAAGCGCGACATTGTATTTTTTTTTCTTGGTCATTACCATGTTTTCTGTTTAAATCCGATTTGTTCTATACTTCTTTAAAATTTAATAAAAAACGCGTAAAATTAGCAAAAAAATTGTAAGTTACAGTAAGTTTTTATTGTTTAATTTTTTTGAATCATAGATATAAAAATAGAGGAAATAGAAATATATTGTGGCGCGTTTTCAATAATACTTATTAACTCTCCACATTTTAAATTTTAAAATGACACCTTTAGAAAAAATTGAACAAACATTTGATTTTAAATATCCGGCTCTTTATTTACAATTGTACGATGATAAAATGTTGGATGCCGCAAAAGAATACGGCAATACCCTTGAGGCAGATATTTCAAAAGTAAAAAGTAATCCGAGTTTACTTTTATTTGCTCAAGATTTTACACTGATGGATTGGAAAGAAATTGAAGAGGAAGCAAAAAACTTGAGAAATCCGGATGACTATCGCGGTGCTGACCCGAAACACCATTTTATTCCTTTTGCTTGGACGAAATCGAGTCATTGCTATGCTTTTTATTTAAATGAACAACACGGTGATGATGTACCTATTGTACTTGTTTATAGTAATATGGATGAAGCAAGATATTTAGCGAAAAATCTTCAAGATTTTATTTTTAGATTTTTGTTGGAAATAGTAAGTGATGTTGATGAAGGAATGACGGTCATGGATGGAGATTTCACGGAAAATACAGCCAATTTATGGCGCACGCACAAAAAATATTTGACGGAACAACAGCAGATTATCGTCGAAGATTATTATAACATGAAATTACATACTTATAAAAACAATACGTCATCAGGCATGGAAACGACACATACAGGATTGATATCTAGAAAAGATTTAAATACAATTCTAAATGATGAAATCGGATTTGATAAATTGAATAAAACTTTCCCCTACATGTTGAGTTAACTGTAATTTCGAAACATTTATAAAAACCTAAATCATTGAATGGTTGCCGATTTCTCAGATATTTTTGCCTCAGAAACCATTTCCAAATCTGCAAATAATTTTTCGGTAGCAGTCTGCTTATTTTTCCACCAGTCAAATGAATAGGTACAAACAACCTTCACGCCGTTTTTTTCTAAAATTTGATGCAAATGCGCTTCCCATTCAGCATTGTAAAAACGAGAGGATTGCAAATTACCGTCAATACGCACGACAATTGCTTTTGGTGTTTCCGGTTTTTCGCTGTCTTGAGTTGGTAAAATAACTAAATCAAAAATTAAATCGGCAATTTTATACGATTTTTTTATTTCTACGGTAGGAATACCGGTAGGAGTTATCATTTTTGATGATAACGTTTTTGCAACTGCATCAACAAACTGCGAGTGACGATGCAGGTTATCAAAACCATATTGCGCTTTCAAGTTTTTAAAAATATTTTCAGACGATTCGTTATC
>JAYTIA010000329.1:0-1744 GCA_043732145.1 Saprospiraceae bacterium | reverse complement strand
TGGAACACAAACTTTCAGAAATTTTATTTTCGTGCGGATGAAATTTATTTTCAATAATGCACCATGGATCGTGGATGATATAGTTTTTCATTGATAGTTGATGGTTGATGGTTGATGGTTGATGATTATAATAATTGATACTATCAACCGTCAACTATCAACCATCATATAATTTTTTATTTTTTTCGCGTTACCGTATTCAAAGCATCTAAAATTTCGCCATAATCAATGTATTCAAAACTCGGAATGACGATATGGGCATCGTCTAAAACATCCGGCGCACCGACACCGACGGCATAAAATCCGCCGGTCAATGCCGCTTCAATACCTTTTTCGGCATCTTCAAAAACAATACAGTCTTTCGGTAAAGCACCAACAGCTTCGGCTCCAAGCAAAAAAACTTCCGGATTCGGTTTACTGTGCGTCGTTTTAGTGCCGTCAATAATGGCATCAAAATAATGCGTCAAGTTTAACCTGTCGAGAATAAGCATAGAATTTTTACTCGCCGAACCCAGAACGATTTTAATTTTGGCAATTTTGAGTTCGTCAAGAAAATGAACGACACCCGGTAAAATTTCGTCCGGTGTCATGCGATTCACAAATTCCAAATACCATTCATTTTTTTTCTGCGCAAGTATATCTTTTTCTTCTTCGTCCTTAATTACTTTTCCGCCCCAATTCAAAATCAAATTCAAAGATTCCGTTCTGCTGACACCCTTAAGTTTTTCATTGTCTTCTTCCGTAAAATCGAACCCCAATTCATTCGCTAATCTGCGCCACGCTTTAAAATGATATTTCGCCGTATCACAAATCACGCCGTCTAAATCAAAAATACACGTATTAATAGGTATCATATTTTTCACCACATTTTTTGAGTTGCAAAAATAGTAAAGAGGGATAAGAATTTATGTGCTTAATTAAAATTTTATCTGACACTTCGTACTTTTGTAGCATAAACACGGTTTTAAAATCCCCTAACTTGATTCATTTTTGAAAAAAATTACCAACCTCTTTTTTTTGTTTCTTATGCTTTCTTTTAATAAAAGTAAATGTTCAAGATATTTAAAACATTCACACTAAAAAGAAATTGCAAATTGTCGCGCAGAATTATACTTTCGGCAGAAAAATGAATGACCGTATTTAATTTATATTTTGGAAAAAGGAAAATTATTATTACTTATTTTATTTAACGAAGCCGGCAAACCTCCAAATGAAAAACATAATATTTAGCCGAAAGAAGCACTTCATCTTATCCACATTTTTTTCACAGTTATTAACACAAGATTAGGAAAACTTTCCAACAAATTTTGGAAATAAATTTGTAATTTTGTCAAACATTTTGTATTAAATTAATTACGAATTAGGAATTACAAATTACGAATTAAAACACGTAACGCGCTTGTTTCGTAATTTTAATTTGTAATTCGTAATTCGTAATTGAAAAAAACATGGAAGATACTAACGTACCGCGCAACACCTCCAACACAGGCAACAACAATGACCGAAAAAAACCTGCCGGCTATCGTCCGACAACCAATGATATGTCGTCGTATGTTTTCGGAAAAATTCCGCCGCAAGCATCCGCTTTGGAAGAGGCTGTATTGGGGGCTTTAATGATTGATAAAGACGCATTGCCGGCTGTTATTGGCGTTGTGCGTGCCGAAAGTTTCTATTCCGATTCACACCAAGCGATCTATAAAGCTATTGTAGAATTGTTTCGCCAATCGAAACCGATTGATTTATT
>JAYTIA010000328.1:0-4791 GCA_043732145.1 Saprospiraceae bacterium | reverse complement strand
AACAAATACATCCGGAACTTTAAGCGGTGTTAATTCTTGATAAATATTCATAAAAAAAACTAATTACGAATTACGATTGAAATTTCCCACTAATATACAAAGAAAAATATTAGGAAAAGAGAAGCAGGTGAACAAAATTGTTTATAGGTACTTATTACCGTAACTTTGCGCAAAAAAATTGGTTAATGGTTAATTGGTTGATGGTTAATTGAATATTGATTTTCTGCAAGATTAATCATTGTCCGTTGTCCATTGTCCATCATCCATTGCTCATTGTTCATTGTTCAATATTTAGATATGCTCATAGATATTATTAAACAAAAATCGAAAGAAAAATTAGCCGACATTATTTCTATTCGACGATACTTGCACGAGAATCCCGAATTAAGTTTTCATGAAGTTGAAACCGGAAAATTTGTGGCGCAAAAACTTTCCGATTATGGTATTCAATACGTACATGGGGTTGCAAAAAACGGCGTAGTGGGAATTATTGAAGGAAAAAATCCGAATAAAAAAATTATTGCTTTGCGTGCCGATATGGATGCATTGCCAATTCAAGAAGCAAATGAAGTGTCGTATAAATCAAAAAAAGCCGGCGTTATGCACGCTTGCGGACACGATGCACACACGGCAAGTTTACTCGGCGTGTCGCAAATACTGAACGAATTGCGTGATAGTTTTGAAGGAACAGTGAAATTAATTTTTCAACCGGCAGAAGAAAAAACCCCTGGCGGTGCTAGTATCATGATTGCGGAAGGTGTTTTAGAAAATCCGTCACCGATGCATATTCTCGGTCAGCACGTTCATCCGCCGTTGCCCGCCGGAAAAGTGGGTGTCAAAAGCGGTATTTATATGGCATCAAGCGATGAAATTTATATGACTGTGCGCGGAAAAGGCGGACACGGCGCGATGCCGCAAGAATGTATCGACACTGTATTGATAACGGCGCACATTATCGTAGCGTTGCAACAAATTGTCAGCCGACGTGCAGACCCGGCATTGCCGACAGTTTTAACTTTAGGAAAAATAAATTCAACGGGTGGTGCTACGAATGTGATTCCGGATGAAGTAAAAATAGAAGGAACATTCCGAACTCTAGATGAAAAATGGCGCAACCGCGCACATAAACTCATGAAAAAAATGGCGGAGAGTATCGCTGAAGCTATGGGCGGCGCGTGTGAATTTGTAATTCAGCACGGTTATCCGGTTTTAAATAACGATCCGGTATTAACAAATTACACTAAAAAAGGTCTGGTTGAATACTGCGGCATTGAAAATGTTGTAGATTTACCGTTACGAATGACATCGGAAGATTTTGCGTTTTATTCGCAAAAAATACCGGCGTGTTTTTATCGGCTCGGAACCGGAAATGTCGAGCACGGTATTACAAGCGGTTTGCATACAGATACTTTTGATATTGATGAATCGAGTTTAGAGTTGAGTATCGGTTTAATGTCGTGGTTAGCGATAAAAGAACTGAATAATTAGTTATCGGTTATTAGTTATTGGTTATCGGTTAGTTAAATAACAACTAACGTTATTAAGTAGTAGAGTTGCGAAATATCAATAACGAATAACCGATAACCCATAACCGATAACCCATAACCCATAACCAATATGCGCGCTATTATTATTGACGATGAAATACACTGTATAGAATCTTTGACAATTTTATTAAAAAAAAATTGCCCTGAGGTTTCAATCGTCGGTGTTACTACGAAAGCCGCAGAAGGAATTGCATTGGTCAGTGCTCATCAACCGGATATTGTTTTTTTGGATGTAGAGATGCCGGTTTTAAATGGTTTTCAAGTTTTAGAAGCACTATCGGCACAAAATTTTAAAGTTATTTTTACAACGGCTTATGACGTTTATGCGGTTAAAGCTATAAAATATTCGGCTTTAGATTATTTACTGAAACCAATTGATCCGGACGATTTAATACGCGCCATAAAAAAAGCTGAAGAATTAGAAAAACGCGATCCTTTACAATTAGATATTCTAAAAAATAAACATGGTAAAAAACACGATTCGTTGAACGATAAAATCGCCTTGCCGCATCGAAACGGATTGAGTTTTACGGAAGTAGGTGAAATTGTTTATTGCGAGACAGCAGATAATTATGTACAAGTCACTTTAAAAGATGGTACGAAAACATTTGTAATGCGCACGCTTTCGGAAGTAGAAGATATTTTGGAGGGGCAACCTTTTTATCGTATTCATCGGCAATTTCTTATTAATCTTAAACACGTGAAGCTTCTCACCAAATTCGAAGACAACACCGTTATCATGTCTAATGATGATGTTATAACAATTGCCCGAAATAAACGCGAAGAATTTCAGCATTTATTTAAAAGATTGTGACGGTGTAATTATATGCATTTTTGCTTTGGAGGTAGCCCTATCTATTCTGTATTAAAAACTATTGTTTGTTACGTATGAATTAAATTTCGTTTTTATTTGGAGTGAGGATTGATAAAATAAGATTTATGCTTATTTTTGCACCGAATTTTACATAAAAATATCTTCAAACAAGCACTCCTGTCGGTACGCATGAACGGCGAAGCCTTGCTATTATTTTGTAAAAAAAATGCAAGCTAAGAAGATTAATTTTGCTATTGTCGGCTGCGGGCATATCGGAAAACGCCATGCGGCAATAATACAAAATAATTCAGAATCGGAATTAATTGCGTTATGTGATATCCTGCCTAAAGGTGAAATTTCCGGATTAGAAAAATTTGACGCAGTACCGCTGTATAAAACAATTGAAGAATTACTAAATGTACACACTGAAATTGATGTTGTAATTATTGCCTCGCCAAATGGTTGTCATGAAGAGCAAGCATTAAAAATATTAAATGCATACAAGCATGTAGTGATAGAAAAACCAATGGCATTGACAAAAGCCGGGTGCGAAAAAATTATTTTCAAATCGCTGCAAAATTCTAAACAAGTTTTTTGTGTGATGCAAAATCGTTATTCGCCACCGTCGGTTTGGTTGAAAGATATTTTGAGATCGGGTATTCTCGGAAAAGTTTTCATGGTTCAGATTAATTGCTATTGGAATCGTGATGACAGATATTATAAACCCAATGCTTCAAACGGTCGTCCAGGAACTTGGCATGGTACTAAAGAACTTGACGGCGGAACTTTGTTCACGCAATTTTCGCACTTCATAGATTTAATGTTTTGGTGTTTTGGTGACATCGCTAACATACAAGCCAAGTTTAAAGATTTTACGCACGAAAAATCAACAGATTTTGAAGATTCCGGTTTCGTCAGTTTCGATTTCGTTGACGGCGGTATGGGCAGTCTAAATTATTCAACGGCTATTTGGGATAAAAATTTAGAAAGCAGCATTACGATTATAGCCGAAAAAGGTTCCGTCAAAATCGGTGGACAATACATGAATGAAGTAGAGTATTGTCACATCAAAGATTACGTAATGCCGATATTAGCCGAATCAAATCCGCCGAACGATTACGGCGGCTACAAAGGTTCTGCGATGAATCACAGGTACATCATTGAAAATATAGTGGATGTTTTGAAAGGCAGAGCTGTCATTACAACAAATGCTTTGGAAGGTTTGAAGGTGGTGGACATTATTGAGCGGATTTATGGGGCGAGGTAACTTTTAGATATAATTCCTTTTTAAAAGTAAGCGCGAAAAAAAATTATTTAATAATAATTGTAAGCGTTTATACTTCTTGCCTCTTTAAAATTCATTTTGTTTATTAAAATAGTTTGAAATTATGAGCGTTATCCAAAACTTTAGGCAATTTATAAGAGGCAATAATTTTGTCAGAAAAATCGTCGCTTATTATATTGTTCCTTCCGGTATGTTTGATAGTAAAGTTTTAGAATTACCTATTGGTGAAACTTTTCAACGTAGAATTAAAGAAGTACTTAGTTGTCCAGATAACCAATTTATTGAAAGGGTAAAAGATTCCGGTGTAGTTAACAAAGGTAAACAGACAATGCACAATGGGTTGAAAATTCATTTGGGAAGTTATTATGGTCCGGAAGTGGCACAACAACTATATGCCAACAAAGGTGTTCACGAACCGCAAGAGGAATATGTTTTTCAAGAAGTTTTAAAAAAAATGAGAAGCAATGCAACTATGATAGAATTAGGTGCATTTTGGTCTTTTTACTCTATGTGGTTTAATAGTATAGTATCTAATGCTAAAAACTTTATGGTCGAACCGGATAATTTTAATTTAGGCTGTGGCAAGCGTAATTTTGCACTTAATAAAATGAAAGGGGATTTTACGCAAGCATTTGTCGGATCAAAACATTCAGTTGATGCAAAAGGTAATAGAATGATTGGTATTGACGAATTCTGTCAAGAAAAAAATATCAAATTCATTGATATACTGCATTGCGATATTCAAGGTTTTGAATTTGAAATGCTGAAAGGTACAGAAAATATGATTTTAAATGATGCAATCGGATATTTTTTCATTTCAACTCATTCAAATGAAATTCATTATAAATGTTTAGATCACTTACGCGTAAAAAATTATATTATTGTAGCAACATCCGATTTGAATGAAACTTTTGCTGAAGACGGGCTTATTGTTGCAAAATCAAAAAATTATCCCGGTGTAGAAAAAATAAAAATCGCATTAAAAACATCAATGCAATCCATTTCAAACTAGTCTTCTACTGTGTACAATAATATTAATGAATTACTTATGCGAATAATGGGTTAAAAAAACAGAAGTAGGTCAATCAAGCAAGGACGTAACTTTGTGGATATCAAAACTACAAAACTAGTCCTCATGTTAGAGA
>JAYTIA010000327.1:0-4805 GCA_043732145.1 Saprospiraceae bacterium | reverse complement strand
TTTCATCATCAGATGCCCAGATTTTCATTTTAGAATTTTCGCTGAACACATTGCCGGCAACGAGTTGCGGTGCTAATTTTAAAGTGGACCATTTACCTAAACCTTTGATGTTTTTTTCTTCTCTTGCCGATAGTATATATTTCAAAGAATAAACTTCTTCGTCTAAATTCACTTTTACCGGAAATTCCTTACCGACAAGTGCATCAGTATAGTTTTGTGTGCGTGCAAAATAAACAATAGAAAGCACATCGTGCATACAAGCATCAAAAGTTAAATTGCCGCGTTTGTCTATGTTTTCTTTTGTGAGACCACGCTCGTAGTAAGCCGTTTTGTTGATTTGGTCGTAGGCTACTTTATCGAAGAGTTTGTATTTATTTTCTTTTATTTCTCGCGTGCTGTATGTAGGCAGTAAGGTTGTTTTATCCACGTAAGTATGATATTCATCGTGGGCTTTATAAAACCAATTGTAACTGTCGTAAGTACGTCCAACGGCTTCCAAGTGATATTGCTGCCCTTCGTCGGAAAGTTTAAAAACGACTTCGCCGGCGGGAATCCAAACGAAATTTAAGTTATAATAGACTTTATATGTGAGTTCTTCTTCGTGTTGAAAATTTGTACGTGCTTCTTCATAACAATCACTTACATTTTTTTCCGTTGTTTCGTTGAAGCTTGTTCCCGTTTGGTTATTTATTATCGGCATGAATGCCATCAACGGCAATAGTATTGCCGACATTAACAAGGTTTTTATTGGTGACTGAGTCATGATGAACTGATGTTAAAATGCGCCTTCGGAGAATAAAAACTAAACCAATAAACGCAGGAATTATTAAGTTTATTATCCAAAGTGTAAATGTTGCGGCTAAAATTCCTACAGCGTTTGTGCTGAATAAACCCCAAATTTTTAAAGCTATTTCACCCCGTGCCATTAATCCCATAACAGGCGGCAACGGAATACTTGTTTGCAATAAATAGATAGTAGCGATACAAGAAAATGCTCTTACAAACGGTGCTTCGATACAGAAAAATCGCAATACCAAATAATATTGAAAACTATATATTACATAACGCGCAAATGCCCAAAAAAGCGTCGTCGCTAATTCTTTTTTTGTGTAACGGCGCAAAGATTGTACCTGTTTGACAAAATTCGGATATTTTTTCAAAGTACCTATACGTCTCACAATCGGCACAACGGCTTCCAAATTCAGAAATAAAAACAGAATGAGCGATACCAACAGTAATCCCATAGCGATAACAACATCAAGAATAAATTGTTCGACATGCCATGAGCGTATCAAAAAATAAACGAAGCCGAGAAAACCGAACGCGATGAGTATAAATTGTTGCGCCCAACTGCTGACCAATGTTGCAATCGTACCGCGCCAACTGTTTTTTGATTTTAAAAATAAAATTCTTCCGGCAAACTCCCCGACGCGATTCGGAAAAAAGAGCGAAAATGTAACACCGGCAAGTACGGCACGCAAACCGCGCCACAAGTTCATTCGCTCAAATTTATTCACAAGCACCAACCATTTCCGCGTTTCTAAAATCCAATTGAGCGGCATAAGTAGAATGGTTGCAACAATAAACCACCAACGCTCACTTTGCCATGCCGTTTGTGTTTGTGCCGATATTTCAGCCAATTGTTTATGCCGAAATACATCATACCACAACAAAAAACCGAATAAAACGACGAGAAATAATTTCAGAAACCGAACGACGGAGCGGGGTTGGTTTTGCAGAAAGTATTGTATTTTTTTATAGAGGTTCAATTTTTTTGGTGGTAAAATTACGAAAAAAAATATTAGGTGTTGATTTTTTTCTGCAAAAATCAATTGCATAGGATATTATAAAGTTTATTTTTATAAAAATCATTCACTGCTTTCGCCAATTTTAAAATATCTTTTTCTGTGTGTAGCGCACTGACAATAATCCGCGTTATTGGCAGGTCGCTTTGTTTGGGATATGCAAATTGCGAAATAAAAATACCTTTATCATAAAGATAAGGACAAAGTGCGACATCCTTCATAGAAAATACCGGATAGTTCGGCAAAAAACGCAATTGCTTTTTGGATTCCGCAGATAGTTTCGATAAAAAAAATCGGCAATTTTTTTCTAATCGTTGTCGTGCTTTATCATACATCGGTTGCGTATCCAAAAACGCTTGCAAATAGGCAGGCACTATCGGTGATGCACCGACGAACAAAGGTAAAATACGCAACGCATTTATTGTCGCTTCATCGCTTAAAATAACACCGCCCGGAATCCCGCACGCTTTCGCTAACGATGCGACAACTATCAATCGGATATTTTTTTTATCAGCACACAAATTTTTTATTTTTTGAAAAATACCGCTGCCGTTTTCGCCTGTCACGCCGATCCCGTGTGAGTCGTCAATCAAAAGAGTAATGCTTTTTTCATTAGGTAAATTTTTTATAAAATTCCAATCGGCGGGCAGACAAGTGAGCGGGTCAATCGCATTGGCGGCGATGACGATACTTTTTGGTTCAGGAAATTCTTGAGCAGAATTACCGGAATTTTTTCCAGAATTTTTTTCCGAAATTTTTTCAAAATCTTTTTCAAAAATAATTTTTAAATCTTTTTCTTCTAAAAAAATATTTTCCGAATTGTCTTTCCAAATTGCCGGATGCACACCTTGAGCGTAAATAAAAAAATTATTATTTAAAAACGTCACCGCCACTTGTCCGGCAATAGCACCGGAGGTGACAGTTAGTGCCGCTTCTGCACCAGTTTGTTGTGTCAAAAATTTTTCCGTTTCATCATAAATGTTCAATCGCAAATTGCCGTTGCGCGAGGCGGAAAAAATTGTACCGTATTTCGTAATACCTCGCGCCAATGCTTTCCTGAAAACCTGTTGATGTCCGATACCGAGATAAGAAGTGCCGCTAAAAAATAAAAAAGTTGAGTTATCGAGTTCAATTGTTCTGCCTGGCAGGTGATTGATGTGGTGCGTCATCGGATTAAGTTAGTTCTAATAGGGATCGATTAAAGTCACATCTTTATCATCTGCTGATGGTCCGTAAGCTGCCGGCACAGGAATATCTAAAAGGCGCAAATAAACACCTAATTGAGCACGGTGATGAATCAAATGGTTCATACAAAAAGTTCTCATAACTTGTTTTTTGGGTAGAGTAAAGAGAACTGTTTCACCATGCACCATAGACCATTCTTTTAAAAAATCTTTCGGTTTTGCCTCCGAAATTACTTTCAGCGATTGAGTCAATAAATTATCGAAATAAAATAAAAGTTGTTCGGTTGTCGTAATTTTTTCTTGTTCAAAGTCAATAAAATCTAATTTATCGTTGAGCAGACATTCTTTCCACCATGCCAAAATTTCAGCTACATGAATAGCCAAAACGCCCAACGTTTCCGATTTTTCATGAGGTTTAAATGCGACTTTATCGAAAGGAACACTTGCTAAATACTTCCTTGTAACGACTGCTTCTTGTGTAAGTTCGTTAATTATGCCTTGTTTTAAAGACATTTTTGTATTTGATAAAGGTTGCGTTAATGCCAAAATGTTATTCTTTTTAGCAAAATTAATTCGTTTTCGGAAAATCACAAACAAACCACACTAAATTTGCGCATCCAAACAGAAAAATGTCAATACTAAAAAAATTAGCGGGACAAACGGCGGTGTATGGTTTGAGCAGTATCGTCGGCAGATTTTTAAATTATCTGCTCGTGCCGATTCATACGCGCGTACTTACGGTCGAAGAATACGGTGTGTCGAGTTATTTTTACGCGCTCATTCCTTTTGCCGCCGTTTTTTTTACTTATGGCATGGAGACGGCTTTTTTTCGTTTCTATCAAAAAGAAGATAATAAAGCTAAAGTTTTTTCTACCGGTTTCATCGCCATTGCAGGCATTTCCGTAGTACTCGGCTTACTCATTTTTATTTTCGCCGAACCGCTTGCGCATTTTTCTAAAAACGACGGTCGCGCTATTTATTTTCGCATTATCGCCATTACTTTGGCGGCAGAGGCGATTACCGTGATTCCTTTTGCGTGGTTGCGGCAACAAAATCAGCCGATGCGTTTTGCAAAATTGCGTTTGTTGAATGTCGCTGTCATTATCGGTTTGAATTTATTTTTTTATCTCGTTGTACCCTACTTTTCAAGTCGCGGTTTAGCCGCACCAATGGATAAAACCGGTGTGAGTGCAATTTGGATATTCGTTGCGAATTTAGTTGGCAGTGTGTGTGTGTTGCCGTTTTTTTTACCGGAATTAAAATTTTTGAGAGAAGGTTTCGATAAAATTTTATGGCAACGGATGTTTCGATTTGCTTATCCTGTACTGTTTATGGGTTTTGCCGGCATGATCAACGAAACTTTAGATCGCGTACTTCTGAAATATATGATTGTCGACCTGGCCACAGCCGAATATCAAATCGGTATTTATTCCGGCAATTACAAACTTTCTATCATCATCACGCTTTTTATTCAAGCCTTTCGTTACGCCGCCGAACCTTTCTTTTTTTCGGAAGCGGGAAAAGCCGACGCACAAAAAACTTATGCTCGTGTGATGCAGTACTTTATGTTACTGTGCGCCGTTATTTTTGCCGGTGTGATGCTGTTCTTAGGTGTTTTTAAATATTTTATCCCACCGAAATACTACGAAGGTTTGCACGTCGTACCGATTTTATTGATGGCAAATATTTGTCTCGGTGCTTATTACAATTTATCGGTGTGGTTTAAAATTACGGACAGAACGCGCATGGGTGCGTTGGTGAGTATGATTGGCGCGATTATCACGATTGTTCTCAATATAATTTTAATTCCGATTTA
>JAYTIA010000326.1:0-1751 GCA_043732145.1 Saprospiraceae bacterium | reverse complement strand
GGCTCGCGACTAATTTATTTTTTTTAAGAAAATCAACGCGCCCTTTTGAGCGCACGCGCACCGTATCGGAAACAGTATCGTAACGCGCAATGATAGTGGCGTTAAAATCTTTTGCTACGTCGTACCACACCAAGAGCGAATCTTTTACAATTTCCGTCGTCGTTTTTCCGAAAGCATCGTCAATATTTAATTTTACATCTTTGGGTTCTTTTGTGAAAAGCATTTTCACGACACCATATTTGTCGGTTTCTTTCGTGATGAGGCGTTGTTTTTTTATAGGTTCAAAAAGCGTAATCGGAATTGTGTGCGCAACAGTATCGCGTTTCAAAAAACTACCGTCAACGACGATGTTTGAATCTAAAACACCAATATTTTCGGTTTCCGGATTGAATAAATAATTTTGGTCTTTGTCTAACAGAGCTACAACTTTGTAAGTACCGACGCGCATATTTTCAATCGTCGCCACGCCCTCCGCATTTGTTCTACCGAAATAAAACGGTTTCAGTTTGCGCACCACCGTATCCGATAAATTATCATACAGCATGAATACTGCATTTTCAACCGGCAAACCGGTGAGAATATCTGTGACGCGACCGCGCAAACTCAACGAGTCAATGACGGCACCTGTCGAAAAAACAAAACGCAAATCTTTTGCCGGATTACTTTCTGCCAGATCGCGCACGGCGTTTCCGAAATTAATGGTGTAAGTCGCGTTAGTACGCAATACTTCTTCTTTGGCAAACTCAATCGAAATTTTTTTCCCGTCGAGTTTTACTTCTGGACGTTCATTCAGTGGTGGCGACACGACGACTTGATTGAAAGGGTCTTCCAATTTTATCCATTCATCAAACGTGAGCGTGATGCGTTGCTTTAGAAAATTTGTTTGGTAATTCGGCGTGGATTTTTCTTTTACTACACGCGGTGGAATAGAATCTCGTTTACCACCGTTCGGCGGAATAATTTGCGCGCAGTTCTGAAAAAAAATTGCACTCGAAAAAAATAAAAAATAAAAAAAAATGCCGCTGAGAAAAATAAATATTTTTCGCGTGGAAAAAAAATTTATTTTTTTGAAAAAAAATTTTTGAAAATTATTTTTTGAAAAACTATTCACGAATTATTTTTTGAAAAAATTTAGCTTTAACTAATAACGACAAAGGTCGCAAAGAATTTGTCGGAAATGATTAAACTAAAAAAAATTTATAATTCAGGGTTATTATCTTTTAACGTTCGGATACAACTATTAATTGACAACGGACAACGGATAATTGTCAATTATCGGTTGTCCGTTGTCATCTGTCAATTGAAAATTAATTATTCTTATTCTGCAAGCGACTATTTTTTATACCATAAGTAAAATATAAAATGGCACCAATAATAGACCAAACCAACAAACGCACCCAGTTTTCCCAATGCAAACCGTAAATCATGTACGAACAAATTAAAACGCCGAGAACAGGAACAAGTGGCACTAAGGGTGTGCGGAACGGTCGCGGCAAATCCGGTTCTTGTTTACGCAACAAGATGATACCGATACAAACCAGAATGAACGCAAACAGCGTACCTATACTCGTCATATCACCGACAACTTCGCCCGGAACAAATGCGGCGAACAAACCAACAAATGCTAAAAAGAGTAAGTTGGAACGATACGGCGTTTTGAATACCGGATGAATGACACCGAATACCGGCGGCACTAACCCATCTTTTGACATACTGAAAAACACACGCGATTGCCCCAACAACATGACCAT
>JAYTIA010000325.1:0-1752 GCA_043732145.1 Saprospiraceae bacterium | reverse complement strand
TAATGCGAATGTTAAAAATGATAGCCTTGCGCGTTTGAAAAACGATTCTTTACTCGTCAATGCACCGCTTTCAAAAGATTCGCTCGATGCAAAAGTAGAGTACGATGCGAAAGATTCTATAATTTTTGATTATTCCCGCAACTTTGTTTATCTGTACGGCAATGCAGTTGTGAAATACAAAACGATAAATTTAACCGCCAATTTTATTGTCATTGATTTTAAAAATAATATTGCCTCCGCAGGTCCGACATTAGATTCGGTCGGAAAAAAAATCGGACTGCCGCATTTCAAAGAAGGACAACAAGATTTTACAGCCGATAGTATGCGCTACAATTTCAAATCGCGCAAAGGTATGGTGTTTGATGTAGTGACCAAACAAAATGACGTTTATGTACACAGTGCGATTTCTAAATTTGTGGCAGGTTTGAAAGATTCGACGCAAGTACAAGATGATATTGCCTACAGTTCCGGTGCAATTTTCACGACTTGCAACGCACCGCATCCGCATTACGGTATTTACAGCAATAAACAAAAAGTAATTGCCGGCAAAATGATTGTGGTGGGTTTATCGCAACTCTATATCAGCGACGTGCCGACACCTTTGTTTTTACCGTTCGGTTTTTTTCCGCTCACGCAAGGCAAACGCACCGGTTTAATTTTTCCGCGCGATTACGAGTACAATCAAACTTTTGGTTATGGTTTACGCAATATGGGTTGGTATTTTCCTATCAACGACAATTACGATTTAACTTTGACGGGAGATGTTTATTGGAAAGGAACTGTCGGTTTGCAAGCCAGATCGAGTTACGTAAAAAAATATAATTATCAAGGTAGTTTCACACTCGGTTACAGAAGTACGGTCAGCGAAGATGCGTTTGCCAATGTCAGTCGCGTACCGTCGTGGAGTATTCAATGGAATCACAGCAAAGATTCTCGCGTCAATCCGACGGTTTCTTTCAATGCAAGCGTGAATATGTCGGGCAGCACAAGTTCGAGTAAATACGCCAATTACAATCAAACGGTTTACAACGACTATCAACACGCAACACAAAGTTTATTATCTTCTTCCATATCATTCACCAAAACTTTTCCCGGCAAACCTTATAGTTTGAGCGGTTCTTTCCAACATTCGCAAAATACGGTGACGCGCGATTTTTCTGTCACGGCACCGGATTTGAATTTCGCTTTGCAAACTATTTTTCCTTTCAAAAGAAAAAAATTAATAGGAGAAGAACGTTGGTACGAAAAAATTTCTTTTCAATACAGCAGTAAATTCACGAATCGTATTCAAACCAAAGACTCGTTGTTGTTCACACCGGCTATGTGGAAGAGTACGCAAGTCGGTATGAGTCACACGATGAGTAGCAGCGTAAATTTTACATTGTTTAATTATCTGCAATTTACGCCGTCTATTAATTACAGCGAGTTGTGGTATTTAAAAGATCAAATTCGCAAATTTAACCCTACCGTTAAAACCCAAGACAAATTTCTTTTCGATACTATCGTTTTAAAAAATTCTATTCGAATAGATACAACGATAGTTCAAGATACCATACAATACGGCAAGGTTGATACGATATATAACGATCGTTTTTCGCGTGTCGGAATATTTTCTGCCGGTGCAAATCTTTCTACAAAACTTTTCGGCACCATTAATTTTAAAAAGGGTTGGTTGCGCGGTATTCGGCACCGTATTGATCCGAGTATCGGTTTTTCTTACTCGCCCGATTACAGAAATTTAGCAGACAGTGT
>JAYTIA010000324.1:0-4813 GCA_043732145.1 Saprospiraceae bacterium | reverse complement strand
GAATTGTCGGCAGCATCGAATCGGTGGGTACAGTAAAAACTTCTAAAAGAAAAATTTTAACAAACAATCCCACCATCAATCCAAAAATAATAAAGAGGATAAAGTTTTTCATTTTAAAAAGAACCGGAATTTTCCGAATTAAATAATGACCGGAATTTTTTCAAAAAATAAACAATTAACAATTGATAATTGACAATAAATTTCCATTAACTGTCAATTGTCAATTGTCAATTGTCAATTGTAATATTTTTACTATTTACAAGGTGCGGTTCTTCTTTAGATTCTGTAACGAATTTTACATTTTTTAGTTTTACGCCATCTGCATTTAACAAAGTAATTGAATGTTTAGCGATAAAAGTTGCATTTTCTATCGAAACATTTTTGACATTCATTTCAGGTAAACCTTGAATGACAATACCGGTTTCGGCACCATTACAATTGATATTGCGGATGAAAAAATTTCGAAATTGCGGCGTTGCTTCTGTCACCGGTTGCGGATTAGCTGTCGGATTTTTCAACGCTTCGGCTGCTTCTTTACCGTTGTAATACATATCGAACAAAATGCCTTCACTCGGCAAATCGTTCATCGTAATATCGCTAATATAAATGTTTTCGACGATGCCGCCACGACCGCGTGCGGTTTTGAAACGCAAACCAATATCGGAACCCATAAAAGTACAATTGCTCACAAAAATATTTTTTACACCACCCGACATTTCAGAACCTATGACAAATCCGCCGTGCGCTTGATAAACGATACAATCTTTAATGATAACGTTTTCGGTTGCTACGCCGCGTTTTCTGCCAAATTCATCTCTGCCGGATTTTAAAGTGATGCCGTCATCGCCGACTGTAAAATTACAGCGTTCGATTAAAACATTTTTACACGATTCTACATCAAGTGCATCGCTGTTTTGAGCAAAACTCGGTGCTTTCGACGACACATTTTTAATAGTTAAATTTTCACACAGCAACGGGTGCATTGTCCAAGCCGGTGAATTTTGGAACGTTACGTTTTCTAATAAAACTTGTTTGCACCGCGTGAGAACAACCATATTTGGTCTTAAAAAATCTTTTATCGCCTTGCAATCTTCTATTTTATTTTTTACAAATCCGGCTGTGGCTTCCGAATTGCCGCGCATAAAACTTTCGGACGGAAACCAAGTATCTTTTGCTTCATTGAAAAGCCCACCTTTTTGTCCGGTTATTTTTTTCCATTCGGCTGCATTTGTTTTCGATTTTTTCAACATCCGCCATGTGTGTCCGCTACCGTCAAAAACACCTTCTCCGGTGATAGCGATATTTTCTGCATCGGTTGCCGAAATCGGTGCTTGACAACGATACGTTTCTACGCCTTCATAAGTAGATAAAATAAGCGGAAAATCATCGTGATTAGAACTGAAAACGACAAGTGCGCCTTTGTCAAGATGCAAATTCACACCGCTTTTTAAAACGATGCAACCCGTTGACCATAAACCGGCAGAGATTTCAACTACACCACCGCCTGCTTGACTTGCCATATCAATTGCTTGATTGATAGCTTTTGTGTTAATTGCCGTATTTTCCGGTGTTGCACCGGTTTGTTTAGCACCGTAACGCGAAATATTAAAAGTGTCGTGTCGAAAAAACGGTGCTGCAATTTTAGGTAATTCGTGGCTGTATTTTTCTTCAAAAGCAGATTTTTTTACAAAATTGCGGAGTGGATGTCCGATGTCGAATAAACATTCTGTTGCCGCTGCTGCCATAAGTTCGGCTCCGTAAGGTGAAGTATGCGTATTATCTTCAATGCCTTTTGGATTTTTCACATAAAAACCTTCACCGAAATTCATAAACATTTTTTTTGAACCTTCGACACCGAGCGATTCAATAATTTTACGGCTTTTAACGTGCATATCTAAAAGCGGTAAGTTCATTTCGGCTGCTAGTTCTCGAACAACTATCGGATAATCGCCGTGTTGATCAACAAAAACACCTTTAGCGTCAAATTTTCTGCGCATAATCGGTGTCGCTAAAATCGGATTAGCTCCTTTTGCGCGAATTTCTTCTATATAATGCGTCAAATTTTTTTTATAATCGGTACGCGGGGCGGCATAACGCAAAGAATCCGATTCTTTCGAATCGTTATGACCGAATTGCAGTAGCACATAATCACCGGCTTTAACTTGATCTATCACGCCTTTCCAATGCTTTAAAGCGCGAAAACTTTTTGTAGAACGCCCATTCACTGCATGATTTTGAATTTTTAATGCATCGGTAAAGTACGCCGGCAAAATCATACCCCACCCTGTTTCCGGTGCATCAATCGGTTGTTTGTTCGCCATCGTCGAATCGCCGCATAAAAAAAGTGTCGGGCGCACATCTTCATGCGGTATTATTGCTGCGCAAAAAAGTAAAACAGGTAATATTGTAAAGATAAATCTTTTCATAATTTTTTTTTGAAATAAAATCGCTATCAATTTTGACAAAACAAAATTAGCTTTTGATTTTATAATAAATATTAAAACTTCGGTAACGTTTCCGAATGTTGATTTTAATAGCCCAAAAATAAAAACTAAATTTGCTATCGCATTAGCTCTTATAGCTAAAAATAATTTTAAATCAAGAACTTTCCAATTTTCTAAAAAACTATGGCAGCTCTATCACTTCAATAATTTTATTTATTGAGTATAATATTTAATTCACTTCTCATCACATTAAAGTATGAAAAAAAAATTACTAAGGTTCTTGCCGATGACGCTGCTGTTTTTTATAACAGCATTTTCAGGACAACTTTCGGCACAAACGCGAACAATAACAGGTACTGTTACCGACGATAAAAATAATGAAACGCTCATAGGTGCAAGCATTGTAGTTGTCGGCGATGCCTCCAAAGGTACACTTACGGATGGCAACGGTGAATTTACATTAGAAATTTCGAATAAAGATGATTTGGCGTTACGTTTTAGCTTCGTGGGTTACGAACCGACTGAAATTAAAGTAGGTAATCAATCTAAATTAGAAATTAGACTCTCTGCCTCTAAGGCTTTAGAAGAAGTTGTTGTTGTCGGCTATGCACCTGTCAATAAACGCGATGTTTTGGGTGCTGTTTCTTCGATCAATGAAAAGCAATTAGCAGATATTCCGGTGTCAAATGCAGCGGAAGCAATAGCGGGTCGTTTAGCCGGTGTTCAAGTCACATCATCTGAAGGTGCACCGGGTGCGAACGTAGTTATTCGCGTGCGTGGCGGCGGTTCTATTACGCAAGATAATACACCCATTTATATCGTGGACGGTATTCAAGTTGAAAACGCGCTTTCCGTTATTTCCATTCAAGATGTTGCTTCGATAGATGTTTTGAAAGACGCTTCTTCGACGGCAATTTACGGCGCGCGCGGCGCAAACGGTGTCGTCATCATCACGATGAAAAGCGGTCGTTCAGGTAAAACGCGCGTATCTTATAATGGTTCGATAGGTTCACGACAAATTACAAAGACTTTGGACGTTTTAAATCCGTATGATTTTGTTGCATGGCAATACGAACGCGCTAAATTGACGAATGATACATCGTTTTCAAGAATTTACGGCAGTACTTATGATACTTTGAGTAATTATAAAAATGCAAAAGATTTAAAATGGCAAGATCAAGTTTTCGGTCGCACTGCAATGTATCAGAATCATAACTTAAATATCAATGGCGGTACCGACAATACTTCTTATAATTTGAGTATGACATCGAACAACGAAGACGGTATTTTATTGGAATCCAATTATAATAGAAAACTCATTAATTTTAAAGTAGATCACAAAGCGAGTGATCGTTTTAAATTGGGGGTTAATGTGCGCTATTTGAATCAAACAATTGCCGGCTCCGGTACGTCGAGCGCAAGTACACGTGTACTCAGTAATTTGCGTCACTCAATTCAATACAGACCTTTAGATCTTCCAAATGCAGTACCTTCCGATCAATTTGATCAAGCGTATTATTTGGCATCAAGCGGCTTAGAAAATCCGGTATTGGAAACAACTTCCGAGTATAAAAGACAATACACAAACGGCATCAATTTAAGCGGTTATTTCAGCTACGAAATTTTTAAAAACTTGACTTTCCGTTCCACTTTCGGTTATGATAATACTGCGCTTCAACAAAATCAATTTCACGCTAAAACAACGCCTTTAGCGCAGCAAAACGGTTCTCAACCTATTGCTACTATTGACCAACAAGCGAATAATACGATTAACAACTCGAATGTTTTGATTTATACGCTGCCGAAAATGGGAAAACATAAAATAGATTTATTGGCAGGTGAAGAAATTTATCAAACAAACGCCAATGCTTCAACTGTTGAAACGCGTTATTTTCCGGCAGATATTACTGCCGAAAAAGCATTAGCCAATATGAATTTAGGTGCGCCGCCGTCAGGAACTTCTCAACCGAGACCCCTAACGTCTATTACACCACCGAGTCGTATTTTTTCTTTATTCGGAAGAGCTAACTACAACTTCGATAATAAATTTTTGGCGAGTGTTTCTGCACGTGCCGATAGATCTACTAAATTTTCTTTCGACAATGGTTTACTTATTTTTCCTGCCGGTTCGGTAGCGTATCGTTTCACGGAAGAAGGTTTTTTTAAAAATAGTAAAATTTTAACGGAAGGTAAAATTCGTTTCGGTTTCGGAACTGCCGGTAATAATCGTATCGGTGATTTATTATACGCTCAACTTTACGGCGTAACGGGTGAGTACGCACTTAACCACAGCGTTGTACCGGGTTTTGCACCTTCTTCATTATCGAATCCGAATTTGAAATGGGAGAGTACTGAATCGCAAAATTTAG
>JAYTIA010000323.1:0-4819 GCA_043732145.1 Saprospiraceae bacterium | reverse complement strand
TTTCATCCACTGCACGCGCTAAATCTTCAACAGCACCTGCTTTCGCTTGAATCAAATGATCGCAATGTACCGTTGACGGAACCGCCACGGTTTTTCGTCCGCAAGTCGTGAATTGCAAGAGTGCCATTTGTGCCGTCGCATCTTGCATCGCCACGCGGTCGGGCGCGAAGAAAACGTAATCGCCGCCACGTTTAAAATCTGCCGGCGGCGAATCGGCGTGGAGGTGTGCGTAGAGAATTTTTTCTGAAAGCGTAAGTGGTCGTGCTAATTTTGTACGTGCTGCTTCAACACGTTGCGCGTAATCTGTGTAAAACGCTTTGACCATTTTTAAATCGAAAGGCATGTGTCGGGAATTAAATGAGCCTTGAGCTTTAAGCTTTAAGCAATGAGCAATTAATTAAAGTGAATAACTATACAACAAGAGTTAAATTTCCGACGCGAAATTATGTCAAAAATATGATTTTGCATTAAAATCCGGCAAAATATTAATCATTAATGTCAAAATCTAAAGTACCGAAGTAAATTACTTTTCAAATGGGTCATGAATTATTTTTCTTATTGTTTTTAAATGTCTGCATGTGTGATAATGCGTAAAATATAAAAACTCTCTACAAGTCAATAATCCGATAAGCGGATGCGGGATTTGGTGTGTATCTAAATCATTTTCCGTCAATGATGCCACGCATTCCAAAAATTTATTTTGACTAGAAATTAAATTGTGGGTGAGTTCAGGTTTTGTTTTTATTTCATTTTTAGGCGAAAAATTACTTGTTGTTCCGCCTACATTTCCGATTTTTTCTAAATAAACCGCGACAAGTTCATCATAATTTCTTTTCGCATGGGTTGGTTTTCCCCAATTCGCCGTCATTAATTCCGGTTTGGCGAATAAACTAACTAAAGGTTTAGCGACTAAAAATAAATGATCCACGTTTTCGGCAACAGACCATTTGTTTGTTGGCGGACGTTGAAAAAAATTTAATTCAGGCACATTTTGAATTGTATCTTCAACTTCAGTAAAAACGATTCGTAGTTTTGAAAGAATTTCCGGTTGAGTCATAATAAATTTTAGTTTGAAACTCAAAAATAATAGAAATTCCGGTAGTATTTGGTTTGTAAATATATTTCTCACACTTTAATACCCTCTAACTCTCCACCCTTCACAAAAAAACGATTTACGCTTTCAACAATTTTTTTATCGGTAACGAGTTCGGGTGCGTGATGCGGTTTGATACGCGCATCAAGTACCATTGAATCGCACGACCAATGTTTAAAAATAGTTTGGGCGTTGACGCCGTGAATATCATTCGCCGGATTGGTGCGCGTGAACGTGACCCAAACAAAATTATTGACGGTTTTCGCGACGAAATCGGAATCATCGGCGAGAATAATCATCGGGATATTTTTCCAATCAAAACGTGAAAGATGTTGGCACAAACTTTCTGCTTCCGCGTAACCTTTTTCATTTTCCGTATAACGCGGTGATTTTATTGCCAAAACACCCGGTTGCACAAATTTCGGATTTGAAAAACCTTCCGGCAAAGAAAAATTATCGGGTAGTTGTGTAGAAAGTTGTCTCCGTTTTTCGCCGCATGCCGCGACAACTAATTTTGAACCTTCATTCCAACCGGAACCGGAATAATCAAGTGTATCAATCGTGGTGCGCGTTTGAAAATGTAAATCGCGTTGCAGGTCAATGCGTTCTAAAATATAATTGAAAAAGGAAGGAATGTTTTTTGTCGTAATACCCGCGTTGCGATGTCCTTCATCGTCGCAAATAAATAAAAATTTAGCTAAACTTGTTTGTCCGGAACCGAGGATATGATTGGCGATGGTGAGAATTTCTTCCGGTTTTTTTTCTCTGAAAGGCATATACCGCTCTTTGCCGATGGCGAGCAACAATGGATGCACACCCGCAGCATCAACGGCATTTATTTCTACGACACCTGGAAATTCTTGCGGCGTAAGCGGTTTTACAATTTTATGAATCATATAACCGAAACTCGAATCTTCTGCCGGCGGACGACCGACGACGGTGAAATGCCAAAGTGGATCCTTTCTGTGATAAACTTTATCTACTTGCATCACCGGAAAATCATGTGCTAAAGAATAATAACCGAGATGATCACCGAAAGGTCCTTCCGGTTTTTTTTTATTTTTTTGAATAATACCGGTGATGACAAAATCGGCATCGGCAGGAATGAATTGGTGATGCGCATCGTAACTGTAACGAAACCGTCGATTGTTGAGCATACCTGCAAATGTTGCTTCAGATAAACCTTCCGGCAACGGAAAAATAGCTGAAAGTGCAAACGAAGGTGGTCCGCCGATAATAACGGAACATCGAAACGGCGCATCTATGCTATTGTATTTTGTATGATGCACGCCTATACCGCGATGCAATTGATAATGCAAACCTATTTCTTCATCTTGCACGTAATCGTTGCCGGAAATTTGAATGCGATACATACCGATATTGCTGCCCATCACACCCGGTTTTTCGGGGTCTTCGGTATAAACTTGCGGCAACGTAACAAACGCACCGCCATCCATTGACCAAGATTTTACTTGAGGCAATTTTCCGATTGTCGTTTTATTTTTCGCCGCACCGTTCATCGCAAACGGCACACGCATCGGCAATGCTTTCAAAGCCGTAAAAGGTGCAGAAGCATAGTGCAAAGGTTTTTTAAAAAACGCCGTAGGATCAATTTTTAGAGCGACTACTTTTTCTACGGCACGCAATGTGTGGCGAAATAAAAAATCGGTACGCTCGTAAGTACCGTATAGATTAGAAACTGCTTGAAACGGACTGCCTTTTACGTTTTCAAATAAAATCGCCGGACCTCTCGCATCAAAAACGCGCCGATGAATCTCCGCCATTTCTAAATTTGGGTCTACTTCGGTTTTTATGCGCACGAGTTGTCCCGTTTTTTCTAAATCATTTACGGCTGCTCTTAAGGTTTTGTAGCTCATGGTTTTGAAACAACTTGATTTGTGTTTTGTTTGGAAAAATATCTTAACTTTTAACGACAAAAAAAATCGTTCAGAGAAAAAAATTTCTCTGAACGATTTTTTTTATTAAACATCATCGGCATCAGATTTTGAAATTACTTGAAAAAGCAGGTAATATATTGGTCGAGATTTAAACCTCTATGCGGGTAAATCCCCAAATATACTCAAATCAACCGGTTAACGGATTAACTGATAAACCGGTTAAGAGATTAACGGATAAACCATTTTTTAAAACACCGGCATTTTAATTGTAAATAAAAAACGACATAACAAGAAGTAGGTTTATATTTGCAAGCAAATTAAAACCAACAAAAATCAGTTGACAATTGACAATTGATTAGTAACAAACTGCGAAAACGTTCCAACTACATGAAGAAGAGAGTACTCGTTACCGGTGCTGCCGGTTTTCTCGGTTCGCACCTTTGCGACCGTTTCATTGCTGAAGGTTTCCATGTCATTGGTATGGACAACTTGATTACCGGCGACTTAAAAAATATTGAGCATCTGATGCCGTTGAAACATTTTGAGTTTTATCACCACGATGTTTCTAAATTCGTTCACGTTCCGGACAAATTAGATTATATCATGCACTTTGCTTCGCCCGCAAGTCCGATAGATTATTTGCAAATGCCGATTCAAACTTTGAAAGTGGGTTCACTCGGTACGCATAATTTACTCGGGTTAGCAAAAGCAAAAGGTTCGCGTTTTATGATAGCTTCCACTTCGGAAGTTTATGGTGATCCGCTCGTGCATCCGCAAGTAGAAGAATATTGGGGCAATGTGAATCCGATTGGTCCGCGCGGTGTTTACGATGAAGCGAAACGTTTTCAAGAAGCGATGACGATGGCTTATCACCGTTATCACGGCGTTGAAACGCGTATCGTACGTATTTTTAACACTTATGGTCCGCGTATGCGCGTGAATGACGGACGTGTTTTGCCGGCGTTTTTCTCGCAAGCTCTTCGCGGCGAAGGTTTAACAATTTTTGGAGACGGTTCGCAAACGCGCTCTTTCTGTTATTGCGATGATTTGGTGGAAGGTATTTATCGTTTATTGATGAGCGATTATGATCTGCCTATGAATATCGGTAATCCGTCTGAAATTACCGTAATGCAATTTGCGCGAGAAATTTTAGACTTGGTAAAAAATCCGAAAGCCTACATTGATTATCGTCCGTTACCGCTTGACGACCCGAAACAACGTCAACCGAATATTGATAAAGCCCGCGACATTTTAAAATGGGAACCGCAAGTTAATCGCGAAAAAGGATTAGCAATTACTTATGAATATTTCAAAAAAGTGGTAAAAAGAATAGAATAATGGTTACCGGTTCAAAAAAAATGCGCAAGGAAATTTATTTTTCTTTGCGCATTTTTTTTTGAATTTCGAAATAAAAAATCTTTTTTTATGAAATAAACAATAATATTTAACCTAAGATCTTTAATCACACTTACTCCTCTATTAATTTTTACCGGAAATTTTGTAACTTTTTAAAAAAGCGGAACAGGATTTGTAAGTACTTTATTAATTGTATTTCTTGCAAGTTTTTTAATCATTTTCGAGTAGTAACCAAAATTATTATTCTCCTCCCAATAAGCAAAGTGTAGCTATATCCGGAATTTTCGGACTAACCGACAATATTGGTTAACGATTAATATTTATTATAGCAGTCAATTATTTTACAGTGGCAATTAACAATTAACCACTAAAACAATGAACAAAGAACATAGAGCAACGAACAATACATTATTTATTGTTCATTGTTCATTAATCATACTCTCATTATGTCATGCAGGGCTTCTAAAAAATA
>JAYTIA010000322.1:0-4823 GCA_043732145.1 Saprospiraceae bacterium | reverse complement strand
GAAAAAAAAGACAATTAAGACACTTTTGTAAACACTCGGCTCATATTTGAAGTATTCATTGTAACAGTGATTTAATAGTTACTTAATTCAATACGTTGAATTAAAAAAATGTTTCGTGCTGCCGGTTTACTACGATGTTTCAGAAATTTAATCCGATAAAATGGATTTTAATTAAATTACAATTGTAAAAATCATAGTTTTTTTAAATACTAATAAAAAAAATTGCATAAAGAAAAATTAATTTCTCTACGCGACTTTTATATCAACTGTCACTTAACGACTGTGAACTGAATTAATACTCAATCTGTAAATGACCTTTGTATGATTCGTTTTTGAGACCCGTTTCTAAAACATAAAAATAAGTAACGGCAACTAATTTTTTGCCTTGATATTTACCGTCCCAATCGCTTTTGTAATTTTTAGCATGATAAATTTCACGACCATTTGCTATGTAAATATATAATTCGTTGTTCAGATATTTATACAAACCCCAAATGGCAAATAAATCATTCACCCCTATCATTATTCTGAGAAACGGCATTGTAAATTACTAATTTATCTATCATTTCGATATTTTCTACATCTTTTCCGATAAAATCCTGGCTCGGTTAGTAAGTGACAATTAATAACAGCGCACCGATTTTTGCATTTTGTTGTGCCAAAAGATTGCCTTGCAAATTGTGCGTTGCGTAATTATGATCGGCTTATAATGCTTGGCTTGAAAAATTTTCTTGACTCACGTTTTGCGGATTACGTGCCGCGGTCAGGTTGTAAGTAAAACGGTAATTCGCATTGCCTATATTAAATTCACTTCGAGCGTCGTGCGCTTTAAATTCTACATGAACGAATGCTTCACCGGATTTGCAGCCCACACTTTTAAATGAAAGACTTACAACAAAACACCTTGTTGCGCTGAACAAGGAGCAATAGATAGCAAACAAAACGCAATAGACATAAATAGCCTACGGTTTTAGCGCGCGCTAATTTAATTGTTTAAAATTTCATAGTTTTTAAAATTTTGATTAAAATTGATTGCTAATTGGTTGATTAGTTAATTCGAAGCCTTAATAGCTCTCAACCAATTAACCAATCAACTAATTAACCAATCTCTACCACTCACTAATTAACGTGTTAAATTATCCGAAGAAAAATGCTCCGTAAAAATTTTTCCTTGTGCTCTACCGCTTTTTGTAACTTTAAACTCTGTACGGCGATTGTTTCTGTGTTGTGCTTCCGAGCAAGCTACGCCGTCAGTACAACCATTAATCAACATCGTTTCACCGTAACCTTTGGCGACCATTCTTTGGGGGGCGATACCTTTTAAAGCTAAATATTGAACGGCACTTGCTGCCCGGCGTTGTGATAAATCAATATTATAAGCATCGGTGCCGCGGCAATCTGTGTAAGAAACCAATTCGATTTCCATATCCGGAAAAGTGTACATCAGCGTATAAAGTGCATCTAAATCTTTACGTGCATCCGGACGAATTTCGACATCATCGAAATTGTAATAAATATTTTTCAATTTGAACACCGAACCGTTATTAATAGTGTATTCAGCCGATGAAGGTGCGTTCATTTTTAATTCTAACTCTATTATTTTATCGCCTGCAGAACAATCTATACCTTCGGTTTTTACAGCTTCTAAATTAGAAGCAATACTGTTTTTAGTAGCATATATTTTATAAATGTCGGCACATTTAATACAGTATCTAAAATTACCGATTTCATCTGTAACAATCACTTGGTTTTCGCCTTTTTCCGGTGCGAAACTTACGACCGCATTGGCAATAGGTCCGCCATCATCGGAGTTGCGCACTTTACCTTTTACTGTAATGCAATTTGCCGGACGGTCGAGCAATAAAATAATTTCAGTGCGCGGGTCATTGCTTTTCAGAATTGTTTGTTGCGTCGAATAAGTTGTTTTTGTCGCCGAAAAAACAAATTTATTGCCTTTAGGTAATTTTAAAATAACTTTCCCGATGGCATCAGTCAATTTATTTTTCAATTTTGATTCTACTGCTTCGAGCGCGAAAGTACCATCCGATTTTATCAATTGTATTTGTTTGCCTTCACCGTTATCGGCAATAACTTCCGAAAGCGATAATTCATCTAAGTTTAAATAAGATACCGTCGCGTCTTGAATCGGTTTTCCGGTTTGTCGGTCGTAAACGAAAACTGTTATCGGGTGCATACCTTCCGTGATATCAACTGTTTTGTCGTAACTGACGGGTGAAGATTCTTTCAAATTTTCAAAAATTTCTCCTTGATGTACGTTAAATGAATAAATATCATCGCTGCCCATACCACCTATTCTATTAGAAGTGAAGTAACCATTTTTCATATCTGCATCAATAATGAAACCAAAATCATCACCCGCAGTATTGAATGGCGCGCCCATATTGACCGGTAATTCTTGTTTAGTTTTTACTGTTTTAACATAAAACAAATCTAAACCACCGTTGCCCGGCAAACCGTCTGAAGCAAAAAATAAAGTGCCGTCAGCATGGATATAAGGAAAAACTTCATTTTTCGGCGTATTTATTTTCGGTCCCATATTTACGGGTTTTCCCCATTTTCCGTCCACTTTTTCACTGACGTATAAATCCATGCCGCCATAACCGCCCGGACGATTTGATGCAAAATATAATTTATCACCATTAACTGAAATAGAAGGATGACAAGCATCGCTCGTATTTTCATTGAAAGGTAATTCTACGGCTTCGCTCCAATCTTTACCTCGTTTTTCGGCGGTATAAATTTTTAATCGCGCAAAACCTTCCGCATATTTTGCATTTTTACCGTCGTTATTATTTCTTGTAAAGTAGATATTATCTTTAGTAATATCGAAAGTTAATGGACCTTCATGCACTTTGCTGATGAATGATTCTGAAAAAATTGTTGATTTTTGCAAATTACCTTCTTTATCACGACGTGACAAGAAGATTGACATCATTTTCAAGCCGTTACGACCTTCATAAACTTTTTCTTTCGTCGGCAGTTGACTGCTGACGAATACGATTCCGTTTTCATAAAAAGCAGGACTAAACTCCAAAGCCGAGCTGTTGATATTGCGTTCGTTTTGAACAGTAATACCGGTTTTAATCGGCGTTTCGGATTTAGGCGTTTTATCGGCTTTTACGACTCTCATTTCTTCCGGAAATGCGGGATTACTTGCACTTCCGTCAGTTTGTGCCGAAGCCGTTTGACAACAAAAAATGAAAAATGAAAAATGAAAAACGAAGAACTTTAAGTTTTTAATACTCTTTTTCATGGCAATGAATTAGTTATAGTTATTAGTCGGTAATTTTTTAATTGAAAGTTGACAGTTGATAACGAAAAATAAGTGTCAACTGTCAACTAAAAAAAGTATCTCGGATTACTCAAGCGATTTTTGTTTTCTTGGACTTTTTCTTTATCCGTTTTTGAATGTGTTAATTTCGAAAAATCGTAACGCAGAAGTGCCTCGATTGAACCGGTATTATAACTACTCAATTTAGAAAGCGTTAAGTGGTAACCGGCACCGAAGCCTAAACATTCAGTTGCTTGAAAAAAAGCTAAAAAATCTATAGAATCCCCATTCCACTGACCGAAACGATAAGAGGCACTTAAAGCGATTTTTCTTTTGAATATTACATTCAAATTAGCCTCTAAACTCCAAAGTGCATTCTGAACGTACTTGTACATAATCGAAGGTTTTAACTTAATATTTTCTGCTACTTTGACTAAACCGCTCATAGTAACATAAAGATGTCTTTGCTTGTGCTACCGGTGAAGCCGGATTATTCGCCAAACTGATGACGTTTTTATTCATATTCAGCACAGAAACTCCAATGCACTAGTTCTTATAATCAAAATACGCGCCAACTCCAATGTTGTAGTAATACGGATTTGGATTACTTCTCCGACCGATATTTAACGACGGATCTTGACCGTCTTTCCGAGTAAATCATATCAACCTATTGATTAAATATTATCAAAGTAACTTTGATTATTAAGGTCTGTCGGATAAATTTTGTTGAACTCAAGTACATCATTGATACCGTCATTATTTAAACTGTTACCAAAAGAATGCAAGTACTTAGCTCTGGTCTCTGAATTAATCAACCCGAGTAGTTACTATTTTTTAGAAATTTGTTTTTATTCCTTAAATGTTGACTGAAATTAAACAACTAAAAAAACGTCGTTTAATTCGTAAATTAATTTCAGGTTAAAGAAAATTATGAGTGAGCAAATTTTTTGAGATTTCTCATTATCCGGTTTAATTTTGCAGTAATAAATCAAGAATTTTTTTTTGCAAATTTTTTCTGAAAAATAAAAATAAAAAAATGAAAATAAAAAAATATTTTTACGCTCCTACACTCTATAAATTTTTTAAAAAAATGTTTCGACCGTCTCATCTTTTATTATTTGTTTGTATCATTATTTTAACGGCGTGCAGTACATCACGCAATCAACCGACGCGACCTGTGGAAATTTATCAAGCACCGGCAGCACTCGAGGTTAAACCTTCGAATGTCAATATTCCGATTCACTTCAAAGCGAGTGAACTCGAACGTTTGTTCAATAATAAAATGACCGGTGTTATCTACGATGATAATAATTTGGATGACGACGGTATTATGATGAAAGTTTCTAAAACACAAAACGTTTCAATTCACTTACAAGGTTTTGAAATGATGTATCGCGTACCTCTGAAAATTTGGGTATTCAAAAAATTAGTAGATAACGCTTGGATGGGTAAACGCGGCGTTGAAGCGGAAGGCGAATTAGCTCTGACTTTTAAAACCACTATTGACATTCTCGGCGATTGGAGTGTTCAA
>JAYTIA010000321.1:0-1757 GCA_043732145.1 Saprospiraceae bacterium | reverse complement strand
CCGGTATTTATTTTATAAAGTTAACAACTTCCGAAAAAATATTAATTCGTAAAATTTTTAAGGAATAGAATTAACTTTGCGATTCGATTTTCGATTGACGGTTAATATTTTTCGATTAATTGATATTAAATCCAAAATCCAAAATCCAAAATCTAACATCTAAAATAGTTTATGATTTTACCTGTTTATGCTTACGGTCAACCTGTTTTAAAACAAATAGCGACTAATATTGAAAAAGATTTTCCGAATTTAGAGCAACTTGTAAAAAATATGTGGGAAACGATGTACGATGCCGCTGGTGTCGGTCTTGCCGCACCGCAAATCGGACAAAGTATTCGTTTATTTGTGATTGATACAGAGCAATTGGAAGATGACGAGAAAAAACCCGGCTTCGTCGGTATTAAAAAAGTTTTTATCAATGCACAAAAAATAGAAGAAACCGGCGACAAATGGGCGTATGAAGAAGGTTGTTTGAGTATTCCGAACATTCGTGGTGAAGTCACGCGCCAAAAAAATTTAACTATCCGCTATCTCGACGAAAATTTTGAAGAACACACAGCCACATTCGATGGCATGAATGCCCGCGTTATTCAGCATGAATACGATCACATAGAAGGGGTTTTGTTCGTAGATTATTTTTCGCCCGTTAAACGCAACCTTATTCGCACTAAATTGGAAAATATTAAACGCGGTAAAGTCAAAGATTTAGAATATCGGATGAAATTTCCGGTGAGATAGGCTCTGTTTATTCAAAATCTCTATAAAGCAAATACTTCCGCCGCACAATTTTAAAATCATCAATCCCGCGTTGCCACGATGCGTGAATATTTTCAATACTTTCGCCACGCTTAATTTGTTCACGCAACGCTTTCACACCCGCCAATTTTTCAAAAAAGTTGGATTTCATAAAAAAAGTATCTTTATCCGTGTATGCCTTGTACGCTTCGATGATGTAAGACAAATTGATAGCGCGTTGTTTTTGTAAATCGCGTATCGGCAATTGCGATAAATCTTTTCCGTAACACACCAAGCCTTCGTGCGTGGGTTTTTTCGCACCTTCATTCGGTTGCGGCGTGAACGAAAACAAAAATTTATCGGGCGGTAATACCGGACTACCGAAAATTTGAAATTGTTTATCTGTACCGCGACCCATGCTCACATTCGTACCTTCAAACAAACACAGCGACGGATATAAATAAATTGCGTGCATATTCGGAATATTCGGCGATGGTTTTATCGGCAATTCGTAAAAAGTTTTATGATTATAGCCCGTGCATTTCACGACAAAAATATCCGCCGCAACATGGTTTTTTAAAAGTTTTTCGCCGTTTAACATTAAAGCATATTCACCGATTGTCATGCCGTAAACAATCGGAATTTTTTGCATGCCGACAAAAGATTTATACGTCGTATCTAAAATCGGACCGTCCACATAATGTCCGTTCGGATTCGGGCGATCTAAAATAATCATAGGTTTTTTATTAATGGCAGCTGATTCCATCACGTATTGCAACGTAGAAATAAAAGTATAAAAGCGCGTGCCGACGTCTTGAATATCAAAAACCAACGCGTCTATATTTTTTAAATCACTGCTGTCCGGTGCGTATTTTTTTCCGTAAATAGAAATTACTTTTACGCCCGTCCTTTCATCTACATTATTATCAAAATGCTCACCCGCATCGGCTTTGCCTCTGAAACCGTGTTCGGGTGCAAAAATTGCCGTCACTTTTATTCCGAGTGCGAGCAGCGTATCCACC
>JAYTIA010000320.1:0-4835 GCA_043732145.1 Saprospiraceae bacterium | reverse complement strand
GCATCAGCAATCAAACTAAAACTATAAAAATTTTATCTTCTGCGGACAACGTGCAGAGAACCGCCACTATCAATAAAATTTTGCCGAATCAAACAATTTTGACATTGCAAGATGATACGGTTTTAGATAAAAAAGCACAATACAGCGGTGTTGTCGAAGGTTTTCTATCCGCGCCAATTGCTATTTTTATTGATAATATAGATGTTAATCCGGCATTAGAAACTGCTCTCAAAAATATTATTCTAACAAAAGGTGTGAATCTGAATTTGGCGACTCAAGAAGATGTTGCAGATTATGTTGTGCGGATTTTCGACGGTAAATACGCCATTACAAACAGAGTTGATACCGACCCGAAAGTAAAATTTAAACCATTAATTTTACCGACGAGTGACCTTGATACAACTTTCGGTTATTTGAATCAAATTTCTCAATACGAATACATCAAAAATTTAGAAAATACCGGCGATAATGTATTAAGTTTGGACAACATTACAATCGAGTTTATAAAAAAAGGTCAATCTATTGCTGAACCGATAGTCAATGAAAAAGGAAAAGAGGTAGTTGAAATTCTTTTTTCTGAGCGTGTACACGGAGTATTGACGAGCGAAATGACGATTGCGGTAACGAGCAATGATGCTCACCCGATTTATGTCAGCCTGTTGTATCTATCAAGTAGTTTCGGTGTGATGACAAATTTTTTCAGAACGGGTGTTCATCAATTGGAAAAACAGGGCGATAAAGTTTTGGTATTCGACGGCGAAGCGGTAACTATGTATAGTGAGCCGACAATGGAAATTTTTAATTTGCCGGCAGCTTATACGCTTTTCAAACTCATCGTCAGTCACCAATCTTTTGATGTAACAGCTTTTGAATTAGAGGATTTACCGACGGCAGATAAAATGTTTGATAAAATGCGCGGAGATACAGACAGAGCCATCAGGCGCAGTAACGACGACAATAAAAACGTTGATACAGAAGCAGCCGACGCTTGGACAACACGCACGATTTTACTGCGCAATCCGAATCCAGCTTATGATGCACAATATAAAAATAAACCGGGAAAATTTGTCGCATGGCAAAATACGGAAGGCGGTGTTTTTTTGGAAAAATTATATTTGAGTTAGTTAGTTGATTAGTTAGTTAGTTGGTTGGTTAAACGTTATTTCCTAAATAAGTTATCAACTTACCAAATTGCCAACTAACTAACCAATTAACCGACCAACCAACAAACTAAACAAATGGATAAACCAATCATCTATCTTGCTTTTGCGAATCAAAAAGATAATTTGCTGGCTGCTTTGAATCAAGAGATGCAAGGCTTGAAAGACGTTTTTCGTTTATTCGTCGTCAATGAATCTGTTGTCTGGATGATTGATGAAGAAGTGACGGTGGATTTATTGAACAAATCTTTAAGTAATATAAAAACTTCTGACCGTCCTAAAATTATTCATTATTCCGGTCACGCGGGCGTTGACCTTTGGGAACTTGCGGATGACAATAATTTCAAAGACAATAAGTTGAACAATTTATTTTTCGGTATGGCAAATACCGCACTCGTTTTTATGAATGCATGCTGTACAGAACCTTTGAAAAATTATTTACTTCAAAAAGTCGGTGTTCAAGCCGTTATTGCAACGACTTCAGAGATAAGTGATTCACAAGCAAAAGATTTTTCCATCGCTTTTTATCAAAACTTATCATTACCCAAAGCGACTTTAGAAATTGCTTTTCGCGCGGCTTGTGCCACTAAAGCCGGTTTTGAAACAGCGGAAGGAGTAGGTGCTACCCGCGGACTGATGCGAAAAAGTGATTTCGATAAAAAAGATGTATTACCTTGGGGTATTTATTTTAAAGATGAGGCTGCAAGAAATTGGGTGTTTAATGACAATCTGAAAGATACAGTGCCGCAAGACATTGCCAATTTATATAATGAATACACGGACGCTCGAAATCAAATCGTTGAAAAAGAAACGACTTTAACACCTCAACTCTCACTGTTAGATGCAGCAGTAGCAGATGCTAAATCAAAAAATGATTTTGATACTGCGGTAGAAAAAATGGCGGAGAAAAAAATGTTGCTCGCCGATTTACAAAAGCTTTATGCAGATACCGACAAAATGCGGCAGGACATTGAAAACTTCGATCGCTCCACACGATTGAAAGACCAAATAGATCAATTTAATTTCACTGCCGAGTTTAATGATTTATTGACAAAATATCCGGCATTGCCCAACGGTGCGTACATTTTAAGAGGCACGGAAGAATGTGGGTTAAGTTTTTTTGCAAAAAGGATGTCTGTTTTGTTGCGTCAATTTTCAGATACTTACCGACCTTGGCGTATTGATTTGAATCCGAAATCGGAAAGTAGTGAGTCTGTGCTGTTACGTTTACAAAAAGGTTTACGTTTATCGGATGCACCTGCAAATACGATGACTGATTTAGCAAAAATTTTTTACACTTCTCAATTTGTTTTACCGAACACTGATCCGTTTGTTTTGATTTTAGACAACCGCGAAAATATTTTAGTAGACGAATTAAAAACTGTGCTGAATGAATTTTGGGTGACGCTGAATGGTGAAATTAAAAAAAATAAAAACTTACGGCGCGTACTCATTTTAATTTTAGTGCGCACCGAAATGACCGGTGATTTTGATCACCCAATAGATTTCAACGCAGCACTCCCGCAAAACTTAACCGATGATTGTGTCGTCTGTTTAACAAATGAAGTGGCACCATTAGAAGCAAAATATTTAAAAGAGTTTTGTTTGACTAAAGCAGATGTTTTTAACGAATGGGCTTTGCGAAGCGACGAATTTTTTGTTCCGGATGCACCGCGAGTTGTGCCGATACTGTTGCGCATGTCAGAAAAAATGAATGCACAAAAATTAGGTCAATACATTCACGATCAAGAAGATTTGAAATTTTGCAAAATATAAATTTAGGTGAAAGTTGAGAGTTGAAATTTATACGTATAATATCTTTCAATTTTAATTTTAAATTTTAATTTTCGATTTTTAAACCACATAGGCACATAGTTGACATAGCTTAGATAGTTTTCTTAATTTTTAATTTTCGATTGAATAATAATTTTTAATCTTCAACTAAATGAAATTTTATACCGGTACCGGTCTTTTACAACCCGTCAAACTTTCTGATGCGGCGGGAGATATTTTAGCGCCTTATTTGCCTGATAACGATTTAGTGCAGGCAGTTAACTTAGCTGTCATGCTCGGTCGTCCTTTACTCGTGATGGGTGAACCCGGTTGCGGAAAATCTCAATTGGCTACTGCTGTTGCTTTCGAATTGTATCACGGCAATTTAATAGACGGTAACGCGCAAGATTATCGCGATTGGTTTTTCAAATGGAATATTAAATCTACATCGAAAGCTAAAGATGGGTTTTACGATTATAATGCACTTGGTCGTTTGCTCGATGTGCAATTAGCTGCAAAACTTGCAGAAGGAGACGCATTGAAAGCGCAAAATGCTGAAGCGTACATCACTAAACGCGCTATGTCGGAAGCCATTGCAAAAAGTGCTGTCGAATATCCCGCCGTTTTATTAATTGATGAAATAGACAAAGCCGACCTCGATTTTCCGAATGATTTGCTGAACGAACTCGAAGGCGGTAATTTTATTGTACCTGAAACCGGTAAACCGATTGTAGAAAAAAAAGCCAATCCGCTCATCATCATCACAAGTAACCGCGAGCGCGATTTGCCGGAAGCTTTTTTGCGCCGATGTATTTATTATTTTATCCCGCCGTTTGACAAGCAACGATTGATAGATATTTTGACTTATCGCTTTTATTCCAAAAATCCGACCGCACCGGATGCTACAAGTTCTGCATTAATTAAAAATGCCGTAGATGCCTTCGACAAAGCCCGACAACGCATCAAGGAAAATAAAACGAGTGTAAAAAATATCTCGACAAGCGAACTTATTGATTGGTTTGGCGCATTGAAACAAACAGCGACAAATTCAGATGGTTCAGTTTTGTTGTTGCAAATTCAAAGTTTTTTGGACGATAAAACTAAAAATTTACCGCTTCAACAAGCATTGTTTAAAAATTTTGAAACGGTGGAAATATTTAAAAAATAAACTTTCGGATTTAATTAATTGATGGAAACAAAAAATTTTACGCCGCAATTACCACTTTTTGATTTTTTTCAAGCCTTGCGCGATTGGGAGAAAAGCGATTTGCAACGCGGTACACTCACTATCAATGAATATGAGATTTTAATTAAAGCATTAGATAATTGTCCATTCGAACTCAAAACTTCTGATGATTATTATCGCTTGTGCAAACTTATTTTATTCAAACCTTATCATGTTAGCGAAATTGTCGAAAATGCCGATGGCAGCGTAGTGGAATCGGCTGATCATTTGTTCAGACAAAAATTCGATGCGTTTTGGAAAAACTTAAACGATTTTATTCAGCCGATTGCCACTGTTGATGCCGTTAAACCGCTCGACGAAACACAGGTACCACCTGTTGCACAACCGAGAACAATTGATAATAATGCCGCCGGTCAAGAAAATGAAACACGTCAGGATCATACAACCGGAAAACCGGATGCCGATGCGACAAAAGACAATAAAGGCTTAACCAATTTTTGGATAAATTTTGATGCGCCGAAATCCGGGACGATACCCGCCTCCGAATTAGTTGCGAACACTGATTCTAATTCCGATTCGCGCACAACACCACGCAGTTTTACATTTTTAAATAAAAATAAATTGTTGCCGCTCGATATTCGGCGTATGTATCAACTCTTAATGACGTTACGACGCTCATCTCTCGATGGTGAAAAATCTGATTTGGATTTTGGTGC
>JAYTIA010000319.1:0-4837 GCA_043732145.1 Saprospiraceae bacterium | reverse complement strand
CGGTACCTGTTGCCGCACTTAAACAAGCCCATTTTTGGTTCGCAATTGACATCCAAGCCTCGTATAAAGGGTTCTTGTCGCCATCCCAAACGTGGTTTTTATACCCTTTGTGCATATCCCACTTGAACTCTTTAGGGTCGCGTCCCAATACTTCCTTTACCCAAAGCATAGGGTTTTTTCGGTAGGCTTCTTTTTGTATGCGCGTCATGTCTCGTAAAAAAAAGGCGTTCATTGCCTCCTTTTCGGCATCGCTTAAATTATCAAAATCGGTATTCATGTATCGTATTTTCGGTGAATTTTAAACAAGGCTAATATAATTGTTTAAAAAGTATTTGAAATTAAATTTTTTGTTGTTTTTTTGCAACAAAATGTATATCATTACGCATACGCGGCTTGTTCGTAAATGCGAATAATCTCACAGAAACATTTATAAGCATGACAGAAAACTCATTAGTTGAAAATGTACTGCCGATAAAAAAAATAATCCACCCGTGCGATACCGCACTCGAAAAAAACACCCTCGCCGCAAAGCATTTTATTCATATATCTAAAAGAGTATCTCAAAGAAGCAAACTAAACGAGAGGCTGACGCAACGAATAAATTTTGAGTTTTTGGAAGAATTAATAGGGTATGCGATTGAAACAGGGGGCGTACATATATTGGGAGTTGGCAAAATAACCATTAAAGTACGCAGAGAACGGCAATTGAATTTGGGTTTAAAGCACCAAGATTCGAAAACTATTAATGCACGTAAATATCCATCAATTAAGCCGAGTAAGGAACTTAAAGATATGGTGCGCAACGGACGGCGCGGGCGGTTAATAAGAGTTGAGCGGAAAGAAGAAAAAGACGACAATTGATTACCCATTGAACATAATAAAATGCAAAAAGACAAAAAACGCAAACTACCGGTAACAGGCATTGTGGTTGTAGATAATTTGTTCGGTGTTGCGGATTATGTTTTCTCGATTGCCGAAAAAGACATTAAGGTTTTTTTTATTGTTTCTTTATGTTTTTCAAACACTTTTCTATTTTATAATCAAATTAGAACGGAAAAGATTTTTGATGAAAAGCAAAAGACTTACGAAGCAAAAGAAGAACATTTTTTGGCTAATTGCGACAGTTTATTGAGAACAAGAAATGTGCTTATCGACTCTTTGCAAACGCGAATGTTACGCAGTGAAATACTCGGCGCACAAAATTTATTGGACTGTATAAGAGAGAACGAAAAATTAGGTATTGAGTTAGAAAAAAAATTAAAATGAAAAGTATTTTACTCGGCGTTTCTTTATTCACGTGTTTTCTGTTTACGACTTTCGCGCCGAAATATACAGTTAAAAAAAAATCGGTTGCGGGTGCGAACGTGTCGAATTATACGGCAAAACAGATATTTGCCATAATGGATATAATAGATACTACGAATGCAAAAGCGGTCAGAAAGCTGAAAGCAAAAACAAATGCGCTGTTAAAAAAATCGAAGTACCGTAATGAATAGCATTTATTTTTTTGCTTTAATGTTTCTTTTAAACGGTTCGGATTGTACCGTTCTGGGTGACGGTAAAAAACAAAGTGACATTCAAAGCAGTGCATTAAAAAATCGTTTTTTGTTTCCGGAAAATATAAATGCAGATGTAACACTGTTACAAATGTACGGAACCGGACACAACGACGAAAACGAATTTGAAAGCGGTTATTATACTACCGTAACCGGATATGTGTACGATGTAAAAAGCGGCGGTGCGGAAGATTGTAATTGCCATGCTCAAAACGACAATTTAAGAGACACGCACATTGAAATTTGCATAGATGAAAACCATACGGCAAAAACGGATAGGATAGTTTGCGAAATTACGCCGTCCGTAAAAATCAAACTAGGATTAACGACCGCGCAAATAAAAAAAGAAATGAAAGGCAAAAACGTATCAATTACCGGATATATGTTTTTTGACCGAGAACACCGACAAAATGCGTATAACACGCAGCCGGACGCAACCAAAAATATTTGGCGTAGGACGTGTTGGGAGATACATCCGGTTTCTTCTTTTAGGATTGAAAATTGAATATTTTATAACTTTAAATTTTTAAACATGAACGGTTTATTGGCAAGTATCACAAAGTATGTTTTCGGGATATTAAACGCTCAATTTCTCGACAAAATCACACCGGAAGCGTTTAACGCTTTGGCAAAAAAAATTGTTCCTATTATTGAGGAATACATTACCTCGCTTTTGGAAACAGACCCGAAGCAACACGAAACAATCGTTGAGCTTTTCCAAAAACACCGCCCGCAAATCATAACCGCTTTCGGCGATTTTTTTAAAGACGAAGCTAAATTATTGATACCGGACGATAATTTCAGAAAATTGGTAATAGCATTTTTAGAAGATGCCGAAAAAGTATATTCACCGGCTTCGTTGTTGGGCGAAATACCGGTAAATACGCCGAACACCACCCTTTTTTTGAGTTGACAAGTAGAGAAATAGACATTAAGGACGAATTATTGATTGAAAAACTAAATATTGAAACTATGCAACTCACATCAACGGAAGGCAAATTGATAACGTTAAAACCAAACGACAAATTGGTTTTAAAAGACAAAAGTATTGTTACTTTCAAAGCACCGGCGGGTTTAAAAATGGCTAACGTGATTACGGCAACAGGAACGCCGGCTCTTATTGACATTGGCGAAATTATACAGGTGATTAGTGACGTGGTAAGCAATATTCAGGAGGAAGTCGCTTTTATCAAAAAGGTCTTCGGTTTTTTTAGCGGCATTTGGAACGCTATTTTTCATCCGACAAAAACGACCGCAACAGGTAAATAATGGAAATCGACGCGCAAACGACTGATAGGATAGAGAGAGTTATAAACACGATTGAAAGCGGAACTCCGGAAGGTAACTATTCGGCTATCAGCATTTATAATGACGGTATAAACAAGTCAAAGCAAATTACATACGGTTGCAAGCAAACGACCGAGCAAGGCAATTTGAAAGAGTTAATTCAATTATACGTGTCAATGGGCGGAAAGTATGCGCCGGAACTAACGCCGTACATTGATAAAATCGGTAACGTACCGCTTTTTTTAGATACCGATTTTATCGGTATTCTTAAACTTGCCGGACATGACGAAATAATGCGACACGCGCAGGACGGTTTTTTTGACAGTCATTATTTTGTTCCGGCAATGAATTGGGCAAAAGCAAACGGTTTTGAATTGCCGTTATCAAAATTGGTAGTTTTTGATTCGTTTATTCAGTCCGGACATATTTTGACTAAAATACGAAATATGTTTGCTGCGAGGGTTCCGGTCAACGGCGGCGATGAAAAGCTGTGGATAATTTCTTATTTGAAAGCGCGTAAAATATTTTTGGAAAACTTCGGACAGGAAGAAGTTCAAAAATCGGTATATAGAGTTATTGCTTATCAAAAGGCAGTAGATACCGGTAATTGGGACTTGCATGATAAAATTAAAATCCAAAATTATTCAATTTAGGTTAATTTTCAAAACACAAAATACGATGAAAAAAATATTTGTTTTAGGCGGTATCTTAGCGGTTATTTTATTTCCGCTAATTATGTTGGCACAAACGGATAGCGCAGGCGTAACAAGCGCGGACGGCAACACAGGCGCATTTAAAATATTGTCGTTGGATTGGGCAAAGGTTTATGCAATTTTTGTAGTTTTAGGAATTGCGTTTGAGGCAATCGTAAGGCTTTTTCCTACTGCGCAAAGTTATTCGGGTGTACGTTTTGTGCTTTTGGTTTTAGACGATTATTTTCCTGATGTGAAAAAAGGCGGACAAAAATTCATGGGTGACGGAACAAAATTGTAACTTTTTTTATTGCTATTCGTTCAAATTTATTACCTTTGGAAAAAAAGTTTAGGGCATAAAAAAAAGGGGAGTTTTTGCTCCCCTTTCGCCAATATAATCTCACAATAAATGTTTTTAGACACTTATTGACTCTTTAACGGACGCGCACAATTAAATCGTAGCGCGTCCATTCTGTATCTTTAAGACTTTCGTATTTACTCGGATTGCAATAAAACACTACCCTCACCCTACCGCTATCCACTTCGCTAATACTATCAACACAAAATTCGTTTTTATGTTTAAGCACGTTTGAAATCTTTTGACATACCAAAGGTAAGTAGTTTTTTTGTACCGGCAAACTTTTGTATACAAGTATTTTTTGATAATATACAAAAATACTTGAAAATGACAAAGCCATACAGCTTATTATAGTAAAACTTTTTATCATATTTATTGATTTAAAATGAAAAAGGCGCAAATTCATACTTGCGCCTTTTTTGTTAGCATTATATTATAGATAGCATATTAATCGCGCTTCCGTCTCTACTCTATGGACAAAAGCCAGAATTTCTTGATTGACACTATAAAAATTGAATTGCCCCTTTCGCTCGCATGACACAATTTTTAATTCTTTCATTGCGGATAAAGCGTTTGAGCAAATACTTTGCTCGATAGATAATGTTTTGTAAATCTTGTTTACACACACGTAATTTTCGTTTGCCAAAATAAAGTTTATAATAGCCGACGCGACAGGCTGATTGTAAAAGTCAACAAGTCTTTTGAGTATCGTTTTTTGTTTCGGTGTTTTCTTTTCTTTTGTTTCTTTTGTTTCTTTTTCTTTTTTTGCCATGATTTTAAAATTTTGAAATTTGAAAAAAGCGGCTAACAAAAGCGTTAACCGCTAACCTATTAAAAACAAACAAACACTTTTCTCTTTAAAAAACGGACGGCGCAAACATCCCAAATCACGCCGTTCCGTCACAATGAAACACTACATTATTCTTCTTCGTCTAAGACGAACA